>CAMPIL010000158.1 GCA_946886375.1 uncultured Phycisphaerales bacterium | reverse complement strand
TGAATCGTCGCCGACACGACATATTGTGTTTTAGCTAAAAATCATCGTACAGCCCAAGGCGAGAGTGGGAAGGGTTGATGCGCTGTTCGTTTCGCTTGAACAATCGCCCGCTTCCAAAAACCGATCGGCGGCTCGCACGTCGCACAGTCCCGCGCAGGCCCGTGCTGCCCCGTGCTGCCCCGTGCGAGATCGTGAATCGTCGCCGACACGACATATTGTGTTTTAGCTAAAAATCATCGTACAGCCCGCAGCAAGAGTGGGAGGGGTTGATGCGCTGTTCGTTTCGCTTGAACAATCGCCCGCTTCCAAAAAACCGATCGGGTGGTTCGCATCTCGCGCGCCGCCCGATCACTGGGATTTGACCGCCTTGTTCCACCTTGAGTTACGGGCACGGCCCCCACGCTTGGATCACCGCGAGCAGATCGACCACGTTCACCGCGCCATCGGGAGTCGCCGGCGCAATGTCGGCCGGGCCGCCGCCACCGGCCGGCGCCCAGTTGTTGATGATGAACAGAAGATCGTTCACGTTCACCATGCCATTGCGCGGCGGTGCGCAGTCCGCAGGACAAGGCGGCGGCGAGACCGTGCATTCATCCGGCACGCCGTCGCTGTTGGAGTCCTGACTCGTGCCGAATGCGATGTCGCAGTCATCGGGGATTTGATTGTCGTTGCAATCCGTTTCGCGCTCATCGGCCTGCGTGTTCTGGTTGCAATCGGGCAACGCGAAACGCGCGAAGAGGATGTCGCCTTCGGTGCCGATCGTCGCGCCCAGGCTGTCGCGGCTGTGCCACGCGGCGATCCACGCGCCGCGCGCATCGGACTGGACGAACGTCTGGTCATCAAGCCCGCTGTCGGCAGCGGCGTTGGTGTTGAGCGCGGCGGGAGCGCTCCAGGTCTGGCCATTGTCCGTGCTGTGCGACACGAGCACATCATCGTCCGTGCCAATTCCGCCGCCGAGGTTTTCCGTCGAGTTCCACACCGCAACCCACCGGCCGGCGCGATCGGTGGCGAGCGATGGCTGGTTGTCCTCGCCTGCATCACTCGACGCGTTGGCGTTCAGCGGCCCAGCCGCCGTCCACGACTGGCCATCGTTCACGCTGCGCGAAACAAGAATGTCGCGATCGATCCCCAGGCCGCTCAGCGAACCTTCCGACGACCACGCCACCACCCAGTGTCCCGCTGCGTCCGTGGCGATGCACGGGTCCATGTCATCGCGGCTATCGCTTGCGGCATTGCTGTTGAGCGGCAGTGGGGCGGACCACGTCAGCGCGTTGTCGGCGCTGCGCGAATACAAAATGTCATAATCGTTGCCCACGCTTCCGCCCAGGGTGTCATTGGATTGCCAGACCGCAATCCACTTGCCCGCGCCGTCGGTGCCAAGGCGGGGGCGGATGTCTTGGCCGGAATCGGCAACGGCGTTGGTGTTGAGCGGCACTGGAAACGTCCACGACGTTCCCGCGTTGACGCTGCGCGCCACCAGGATGTCCGCGTCGGGACCGATGGAACTGCTCAACGAATCCAATGACCGCCACGCAGCGACCCACACGCCTTTGCCATCGGTCGCGATTTGCGCGTCGAGATCATTACCTGAGTCGATGGACGCATTGGCGTTGACCGGCGCGGGCGCGGTCCACGTCTGGCCGTTGTCGGTGCTGCGCGCCATCACGATGTCCTGGTCGTTGCCGATGGTTCCGTTCAGCGAGTTGTTGCACTCCCACGCCGCGATCCACGTGCCCGCGTTGTCGGTGCTGATGGATGGCAGGCGGTCGGTGAACGAACTATCGGAGCCGGCGGTGGTGTTGAGCGGAACGGGCGCGGTCCATGACGCGCCGCGATTTACGCTGCGCGAGACAAAGATGTCGGTGTCCACGCCGATGCTCCCGCCCAGCGAATCCGTCGATTGCCAGACCGCGATCCAATGATCCTGCATGTCCATCGCGAAGCGCGGTGAAAGATCCTGCCCAAGGTCGCTCGAGGCGTTGGCGTTGAGCGCAACCGGCGCGGAGACCGGCACGCCAAGGTTTGCCAGCGTGCCGGCAGCGAAGATCAAGGCCGCGGCGGCGCAGACTGCCGCTCCTCGCCGCGGAGTTACTTTTTGATCGACCGCACTTTCTCGCCGCATTGTCTCGCTCCAAGAGTTAAGTTCCGCCCCGCGCGGATTGTAATGTTGCCTTCGACCGCTGCAATGCCTTTGGGCAAATGCGTGCAAGACGCGCAAGCGGCGATGGCCGCAACTTCTTGCGGTGCAATGGTTTGGCGAAGTTGACGTCAGGCCTGGGCCGGCCGCAGGATGCGAAGATCGCGCACCTGGGCTTCCACGCTGACGCGGCCGTTCCACGTATTGAGTTTGGGCTCGATCGCCACATCAAGCCTCATGCCTGCGGCGAGGTCCGCAGCGCGTTCGCCAGCGCTCCACCATACCGCCCGCATCAGGTTGCGTGCGCCGGCGTGTTCCTGCCGCAGACGCAGCGCCAGGTGCTTGCCGTTGGAACCCATCTGCTTGGGCGCTTCAGCCAGCGTCACATCGCGCACCAGCAGCGTGGGAGCGCGATTGCCCCGGCCAAACGGCGAGAGCGATTGCAACCCGTGCACCGCGCGATCGTCCAATTCCGCAAGCATCGCCTGGCAGTCGATGGAAATGCATGGCGTGAGTTGATCGATGGTGATGTTCGCGTTGGCATGCCCGACCAGCGCATCGGTGAACGCTGCGAGGTTGTCCGCTGACAGCGACAGACCCGCCGCCATCGCATGCCCGCCGAACGTGGCCAGGTGCGTCGAGGCCGAGGCAAGTCCATCGTGAATGGAATACCCGTCGATGGATCGTGCTGATCCCTTGCACAACGGCGCGGCATGCTGCAACAACACGACGGGCCTGCCGAAGCGCTCGACCATGCGCGAGCACACGATGCCCACCACGCCCGGGTGCCAGGATTCATGCGCCAACACGATGGCACGATGCGCGTCCGAAGTCATGCCGGAGTCTTCCGCCAGTCTCGCCGCATGCTCGAAAATCCGCCGTTCCACACCTTGGCGATGAATGTTGTGCTCATTCAACTGCTGCGCGATGGCAACGGCCTCGGCGGGAGTGGCGTCGGTGAGCATGTGCACGGCCTCGGCGGCATGGCCCATTCGTCCGCAGGCGTTCAAGCGCGGCGCGAGCGAAAACCCCACTCGCTCCGAATCGATCTTTTCATCCATCAAACCCGACGCTTCGATCAACGCGCGCAGTCCCGGCAGCGGCGACTGCTTGATCAGCCGCAATCCGAACGCCGTCATCACGCGATTCTCTCCCAGCAGCGGAACGACGTCGGCGATGGTTCCCAGCGCGACCAAAGGCAGCATGTTCACCAGCGTGTCCTGCAGCGTCTTGCTCACGCGGTCGGAGTTGCACCAGAGTTTGGCAAAGTGCCAGGCCAACTTGAACGCCACGCCCACGCCGCACAAGTCTGCAAATGGATACGCACTGCCGGGCAGACCCGGATGCACCGCGATGATTTTGGGATTTCCGTCCCGCGGCAAGTCCATTGAGTTGGCTACGCAAGAGCGATGCGTGAACTCGTGATGATCGGTGATGATCAAGTCCAGCCCGATCTCGTGCGCGGTGTGAGCCGACTTCAACGCGGTGATGCCGCAATCGACGGTGATGACCAGATCCGCGCCCTCGGCCTTGAGCTGGCGCAGCGCATCGCAGTTCAGGCCGTAGCCTTCTTCAAGTCGGTGCGGGACATACGTGCGGAGGCGAGCGGCCGGCTGCACGGTCTTGATGGTGTGATACAGAATGGCGGTGGCGGTGACGCCGTCCACATCGTAATCGCCGTAGATGACGATCATCTCATTGCGCCGAAGGGCATCGATGAGGCGATGAGCGGCGGCGTCGATGTTGGGAAGCAGCGCGGGATCACACAGATGCGAGAGCCTGGGTTCACAGAATTCCGCCACGGCTGCCGCGTCGGCAAAGCCGCGCGCGTGCATGACGCGCTGCACCACCGCGGGCAAGGCTGACCCCATGAACCCGCCGGGCAAAGTTGGATCGGCTGGTTCAGCCGGCATCCGCCAGCGCCGCGTCAGGCCGCGGACCCATTCGCACCCTCCGCCGGAGTGCGTCGCGCCTGCGGAGGCCAAGGTTGGCGATGGTGACGCCGGAGTCATTTCAGAGCATCCGTACCCGAATCAGCGGCCGAGCGCGGCCGATCGTCCTTCGTTGCGTTCACTATACTGCCCGCATGACGGAACGGTACAACACGTTCTTGCTGTTCGGCGCGCCCGGCGTGGGCAAGGGCACGCAAGGCCGCGTGCTGGGGTGCATTCCCGGGATGCGACACCTCGCCACCGGCGACATGTTTCGATCGCTGAACAAGAACTCGGACTTGGGCAAAAGAATCGGCCAGTACATGTCGCGCGGCGAACTGGTGCCTGATGAACTGACCGTCGAATTGTGGCAACAGTACGTCAAGGATCTGATTCGCGACAAGAAGTTTTCGCCCTCCCACGATGTGCTGATCCTCGACGGCATCCCGCGAAGCCGCAAGCAGGCCCAAGCGCTGGACCCGTACGTCCGGGTGCTGGGCATCATTCATCTCACCAGCCCGGACATCAATGAAATGATCCGCCGCATGAAGAGGCGGGCCGCCCAGGAGAACCGGCCGGACGATGCGGATGAATCGGTGATCCGCAGGCGGTTTGAAGTGTACGAAGAGCAGACCCGCCCGGTGCTGGAGTATTACGATCCGCGTCTGATCTCCGAGGTGAATGCAATCGGCCCGCCGGCCGACGTGTTGATGCACATTCTCAAGGCGATTGTGCCGGTGTACAACCGGCATCTGGGCAACCCGCTGAGCGCATGAGCGGCGAGGGCGGGAAGTTGAGAAGACACAACGCGCGTCGCGCAGAACCCCTGCCGTAACACTTGCGTTTCGCGTCACAAGTCTCAAGCCCTCGCGTCAACGACTATCATTCATCACGATGCAACCTGACGATCATGTCTGCCTGTGCTTTCGCGTCAGCCAGCGAAAACTGGTGAACTATCTGAAGCGCGAACAGCCGCAGGTGGCGTCGCAGTTGAGCCAGTGCCTCAGCGCCGGCACCGGCTGCCAGTGGTGCGTGCCGTTTCTGCGGAAACTCCACGAGCAGTGGTCGCGCGGCGACGAGCCGAACCTTCCGGTTTCACCCGAGGAATACGTCAAGCGGCGGGCCGCGTATCACAAATCCGGCAAACGCGATGACAACGCCGAGCGGGGTGAATGAGACAACGATCATCCTCGATGAATTGATCGCAAATTGCGCAGTTCCGAATTCCTTCCTCTGCGCAATCTGCGGTTTTTTCTTCTTGCCGCAACCGCGCTAGAGCGATGTTCGTTCCAGACGCTGAACTTGCCGCGGGAACGAGAGTCACTCGCAGGCGTTCCGACTCACCGTGGGCAAGGCGACCGTGGCGGCCGCGATTGGCAGGAATCGCGCAGGGCGGATTGCTTTCCTGTCTTTGCATTTCCGTTTGGCAGCAATGGATTCGTGCGACGCACGCCGTCGTGTGACTCGCGTGTTCCAGCGACGGCCCCCCGTATTTTCCTTTTTACCCAAAAAGGTAAATAGGCCAGACACCCTGCGCGAGCGGGCAGCGGTGCGAGACGATGGAATCGTGCGCGGATTCTTTTTGTTGTTCGAAGGTATGAAGGACGGAGCGGGGTCTGGATCAGTTGTCAAGCGACATGTCGGCTCGCGCGAAGCAATCGCTCCAGCGCTTCCACGCGGCGTTGAAACCGCAGGCCGATGGTGCACTGCCCAGTGCGCGAATCGCAATCCACGCGCACCACGTTCACCAGTTCATCCAGGAGTCCCGCCGGTTCCGGCAGCATCGCCTTGAGATACAGCGCGCGTCCCGGACCGATGCGCCCGCTGATGGATTGCGTGATGATCCGCGCGCCCGCCATGCTGATGTCAACGATGTTGCCCAGCACCGGGCCCTCGGCAGCGCTGGGCGCGTACAACTGCGCTTCGATCGGACCGGCGAGCCCCACCTGCACCCGTGGCTCGGCGCGGCGGTCTTCAGCGCGAAACGAGTCAGGCAGCGTGAGTCGGTAGGCGTACAGCACCTGGACTTCCTCGCCACGGCCAGACTTGCCCGATCCGCCAGAGGGAATCTTGATCCTGCCCAGACAGCGGCTGTGGCCGGAGTAGTGCACCGCGCTGTGCACAAAGCCGATCTTGATGTCCTCACCGAACGCCAGGGGATGCGTCAGCGCGCCGATCACCGGCTGGCTGATGACGAAATCATCATCGCGCACCTGTTCGATGGTGGTGGTCATCACCAGCGTGTGAGCGCCTGTGGCGACTTCCAGCGCGAGTTTCGCGCGATCACGCTGCGCGACACTCAACAACCGGCGCACCGACTGCTCTGCCCCCACCGGCGAATTCAGGGTTCGGATCATCTTCGACAGCCACGCTCCCATACCGTGCTTATCGGCACTCCGCGCGGGCGGGATGAGTCCATGCAGCCAAGGTTTGCCGATTTTTCGGCTAATCCAGGTCCAAAACCGTGATGTTGGTGTTGGAATAGATGCAGATTTCTCCTGCGACGGCCATGGCCTCGCGGCAAAGTTCAGCCGGCTGGAGTTGACTGTGCTTGGCCAAGGCCCGCGCTGCCGCCAGGGCATACGGCGCGCCTGAGCCAATGGCGCAGATGCCATCGGAAGGCTCGATCACATCTCCCGCGCCCGAAAGCATGTACGTGGCGTTGCGGTCGGCGACGATGAGCAGCGCATCCAGCCGTCGCAGTACACGATCGGTCCGCCACAGTTTCGCCAGTTCGATCGCCGCCTTGGTGAGGTTGGTTGGCGTTTCCTTGAGTTTGCCTTCGAATCGTTCCAGCAGCGCGAAGGAATCCGCCGCCGAACCCGCAAAGCCCACCAGCACACCCGCATTCGCCGAGCCAAGATTGGGCAACTTGCGCACCTTCACCGCATCGGATTTTGCAACGGTTTGCCCCATCGTGACCTGCCCGTCGCCTGCGATGGCGACGCGGTTGGCCTTGCGGACGCACAGGATGGTGGTGGCGTGGAAGAGAGTCATCGCGCGTGATGATAGTCGCCTTTGGTCAACGCGCCGAAGGCGACGCCACGGGCATCACGCGAATCTCGCCAGTGATGTGGCCCAGCGCGCACCACGCGCCTGCGGAATCAATTGCAATGGCGTGAATCGAATCTTCGGATTTCAGCGGCGGGCCAAGTTCCTCCGGCGACTTGCCGCAGACCTTCCAGATCGTCACGGCATTCACCGCCGCGCACGCAAGCCATCTGCCTTTTGCATCGAACGACGCCTGCACAAGCGGGCCGGCGGCTGCGGAAAACGGCGCGGCGGGATACGGATCGCTTTCGCTCAACGCCCACGACATGGCCGGGCCGTCGATCGCGACGGCCACGAGGCGTGGGAACTCGGCGAGATCGTTTTCATCTTCATCGGCAGCGCAGGCGAATGTGAAAGTGATGGCCGCGATATCGCTATGCAAGTCGGAGAATTGTGCGAGGAGCGAGCCGTCCTGCGCATCCCACAGATACACCGAGCCGCTTTGCGAACCGGCGGCCACCAGTGAATTGTCGGCGTCGAACGCGGCGCAGGTGAACACGCCTGACGCGCTGCGCAGCGTGAGGCCGCCGCCGGCATGCGAATCGGCCACGTCCAGCACGCGCAGCGTGAAATCATCCAGCGCCATCGCGATCCGGTCGCCTCGAGGCGACAACGCCAACGCGCGAATCGATCGCTGCGATGGCGCATCAATGCGCTTCATCGGACTGCGCGGGTCCGCGCTGTACCCGCCCGCAGCGGCCGTTTCGGCATCCATGATTTGCACGGGACCGTTTTCCAACGCGGCGGCGAGGGTCGTGCCGTCGGCGCTGACGCCGATGTGCCTCACCACGCCGCCGAAATCCGTCAGCGGCGCGGCCTGATCGCGCACCGCCATGTTCCAGATGATCGCCGTCTGATCGAACGACGCCGATGCCAGCCATCGCGCATCCGGCGAGAACGCCAGCCGCGTGATTGTTCCGGTGTGAGCGCGCAGTGAGAAGGGCGAAGCGGCAGCCGCGGGAGGCGCGGGGGCCGCGGGGGGTGCGTTCACCACCGACGCTGCGTTCGGCTCAAACGGTCGAGTGCTCGCA
>CAMPIL010000157.1 GCA_946886375.1 uncultured Phycisphaerales bacterium | reverse complement strand
ACGCCAACCGCTGCGGACCGAATGTTTCTTCGAGTATTTGATAGAGGCGCGACTTGTTCACATCGCACGCAAGCAACCGGGCCGCGAGCGCGAATGCCTCCGGCCCGGCGTTCTCGTACTGGAACCAACCGCTGTCAGTCGCAAGGCCCACAAACAAGGCTTCAGCCACGCCGCCGATGCCGCAGGTCAATTCGCATTGCATTTCATCCAGCAGCGGCACGAGCACCGCGGTTGTGGAAACAGCCTTGGGTTGGATGAATCGCGCTGATGCGACATCATCGCCTCGCGTGTGATGATCGACGCCGACAATGCGATCCTGATGTTTCTTGAGCCACGGCGTCAGCGGCTCCAGCTGCGACCACGCGCCCGTGTCCACGACGATGGCGAGGTCGTAATCATCGCCGGGCATCTCATGCTCGACCAGCCGAAACGGCGTCTGGCCCGCAATGGTGATGAGGTTCCGTTCGATCGGCCCCATCAGGTAAATGTGCGCGGTCTTCTGCTTTGCCGTCAGGGCCCGGGCCAGGGCAAGCACCGCCCCCATCGCATCGCCATCGGGCTTCATGTGCGTGGTGATCATCACGCGATCGGCGGCGAGAATACGCTGGGCCAACTGCTGAAGAGTGATGTTGGAAACGTAGTCGCTCATGCTTGGGATCACACGCACATTGAAGGATGGGCGAACGCATTCGCCTGCGATGTCCGCGACGCGCCGGGGCGATTCTCTGGTGCCCGGGCAAATTCAACTTCCTTCACCCGATGAATATCGCGATGCAACTGGCGAACCAACGGATCGATTCCGGTGTAGGTTAATTGATCGCGAATCCACTCATGAAACTCCAGACGCACGGTCCAGCCGTAGTGATCCAGCGGACCTTCATAATCGATGAGATGCGCTTCGCAGACCCGCGGATGCTGGCCGAACGTCGGCTTGGTTCCGACGCTGATGGCGGCCGGGAACGTCGGGCCGCCGGGCAACGTGGCGAGCCCCGCGTAAATGCCATCGGCGGGAAGCAGACATTCCGGCCGCGCAAGATTGATCGTCGGCACGCCGATGCTTCGGCCGCGCTGATCGCCGCGTGCAACCATCGAAATCAATTCATACGGCCGACCGAGCAGTTGGGCGGCGTCGCGCACCCGGCCTTGCACCAGCAGCCATCGGATCATCGAACTGTTCACCCGTACGAGCGATTGATCGGTCAGCGGTGCGTCGATGGGCGGAATGATGATCGTGCGATAGTTGAACTCGCCTTCAAACTCGCGCAGGGTGTCAACCGTGCCGCTGCGGTTCTTGCCGAACTGGAAATCCGGACCTTCGACGATGCAAATGGGCGAGTACTCGCGCACGATGCTGGCCAGAAACTCTCGTGCAGTCTGGTTGAGGAAATCGCGCGTGGGGTTCAACTGGATCACTTGGCTCGCGCCAGCCGCCCGCAACCAATCCGATCGTTGTTGCCAGGTGCTCAATCGAGCCGGAACAGATTGCGGCCGCAGGACTGCGGATGGGTGCGGATCAAACGCCAAGGCGACGACTCGGCCGTCCGGGCCGGCGGCCTGTTTCGCTGCTTGGATCAGTTGCACATGGCCCAAGTGGACGCCGTCAAAGTTGCCTATTGTGATGGCGGTCGGCTGGGGCATGGGCATTCACCATATCCTGTGCGTTGCGGCGGGCCAAGTGGCCGATAGCCCATCTTGCACGAGGAAGTTGAGTTGGATATGACTACACGCATGCCCGCAAAATCTTTGAGGCCCGTCGAATCCAAGCAGCCTGCCGCCAAGTTGGTGATTGACGAGCTGACGGAAACGCTTCGCAAGACGGCTGAGGCCGTGGTGCCCTGGTTTTATCAGCAGATGCCGTCGATGTACTTTCAGGACACCGACCACGCGACTCAGTTGATTCACCTGCGCGCGATCATCGCGGCCAAAGCGTCAGGCCGCCCACTGGAATTGACGCTCAAGGGCGAAGACAACTCGCAGTGGACGTTTGTCCGCCCGCTGAACTATCCCGGCGTGCTTGCGGAACTGGTCAAGGAACTGCCGCTGGACCTGCCGTTGCGGGCCGCGAAGATTCACACGGCCACCGATGGCCAGCTGGTCATCGACACGTTCGAGTTCGGCCAGGGCGAGCCGTTTGATCCGCACGATCCGGACCAGGCGCTGAAACTGGAGCAAACAATGGGGTACGCCGCGCTCAACCTGCCGCAGTGGTCGGCGGATCGGGTGCGCGATTACTTCCATCGCTGCACGGCCGATTACGTGCTGACGCTCACGCCGCTGCGCATGTGCAGCCATTGGCAGTTGTTCATGCAGGTGTCCGGCTCGGATGGCTCGGCGGTGTACCTCGAGCCGGAATCCGATCCAAGCCATTCGCGCATCGTAGTTGCAGCAGGCAACGTCACAACGCGGACGATGCTGGAGCGAGTCGCCACGCGATTGAGTCGATCTTCGATCAACGTGCATCGGGCATATTTGGACCTGATCTCCGACGGCAAGAACGGCACGATCAGCCTGCTGGGTTTCGTCGTGCACGGGCCGGGCGGCAAGGCGATCGATCCGAACAGCGCCTTGTGGCAGCATGTCCGGCGAGACCTGCTGCGCATCAAGTGGATGGACGAACGCACGCTGAACCTGGCGTACCGGCATCCTGATGTAACGTTGACGCGGGCCGAGATCATCACGGGCGTGGGTGACTTGATTCACCAGTGCCTGGTGAAGGTAAATCCGTACGCCTACAACCCCGATCGCATCGCCACGCTGGCGGAGCGCAATCTGCCTAGGGTCACCGCCATCGCTGACCTTTTCCTGGAGCGATTCAATCCGCAGAAACCGCTGAGCAACGATGCCTTTCACGCGAGGTGCGCCGCGCTGGTGAAAGAGTTTGACGCTTCCGTGGATGGCGAAGATGCGCGAATGGTGCTCAAGAAGATGGTTGAAGCCGTGAGCGCTGTCCTTCGCACAAACGTGTATCTGGAGAACCGCTGGGGCCTGGCGCTGCGTCTGGACCCGGCGTTTCTTTCCAACGAGGAGCGGGCGGAATTGCCCTTCGGCGCGTTCTTCGTTCATGGGCGCGGATTCAACGGGTTTCACGTGCGCTTCCGTGACATTGCTCGCGGCGGCGTGCGAGCCATTCGAACGATGGGTACCGACCAGTACGCGCGGGAAGCCGAGCGCCTGTACGATGAAGCGTACAACCTCGCCTTCGCCCAGCAACTGAAGAACAAGGACATTCCGGAGGGCGGCGCGAAGGCCGCGATTCTGCTTGCGCCCGATGCGCAACTGGAGCGCAGCGTCAAGGGTTTCGTCGATTCCCTGCTCGACCTCATCACGCCCGATCCGGCGACGCGCCAATACATCGTCGATCGGGCCAATCAGCCGGAACTTCTATACCTCGGGCCGGATGAAAACATCACCCCCGCGCTGATCAACTGGATCGTCGATCGCGCCCGCCGCCGCGGCTACGCCATTCCCACCGCGCTCATGAGTTCCAAGCCTGGCGCGGGAATTAATCACAAGCAGTACGGCGTGACCAGCGAGGGCGTCAATGTGTTCCTTGACGTCGCGCTGCGGACCATCGGCATCGATCCGCGAAACCAGGCCTTCACGATCAAACTCACCGGCGGGCCCGATGGCGACGTCGCAGGCAACATCATCAAGATCATTGACCGCGATTACGGCCGCAATGCGAAGATCGTCGGCATCGCCGACGGCAGCGGCGTGGGTGAAGATCCCGATGGACTCGACCACCAGGAACTGGTGCGCCTGGTGAAGGCCGAGTTGCCCATTGGGTTCTTCGAGCGGTCCAAACTCGGGCCGCGCGGCCGCATTGTCAATCTGCAGGACGCCCACGGCGTGCAACTGCGCAACACGCTGCACAACCGCATCATCGCCGATGCCTTTGTGCCTTGCGGCGGACGGCCCAACGCGATCAACGGCAGGAACTGGAAGGAATTCCTGCAGCCCAACGGCACGCCGTCGAGCAAGGTGATCGTGGAAGGCGCGAACCTGTTCCTGACGCCCGAGGCGCGTGCCCAACTTTCCGATTGCGGCGTGCTGATCTTCAAGGACAGTTCCGCCAACAAGTGCGGCGTGATCTGCTCGAGTTTCGAAATCGGCGCAAGCATGCTGCTGTCAGAAGAAGAGTTCCTGAAGATCAAGGAGCGATTCGTCGAGCAGGTGCTGGAGAAACTGCGCACGCTGGCGCGACGCGAGGCGGAACTGCTCTCGCGCGTGCACCATCACCGGCCGCAGGTTCCCTTGCCGGAAATCAGCACGCGCTTGAGCCGCGTGATGATCCGCACGTCCGACGCCATTGAATCCGCACTGGACAAACTGCCGCAGGCGGACGCGGAAATGATGAAGGGCCTGGTCATTGACCACCTTCCGCAGATACTGCTTCAGACAATCGGCGAGAGTTTGTGGACGAAGATGCCCCGGCCGTATCTCAAGTGGATCATGGCGAAGAGCCTCGCAGCCCGCATGGTCTACCGTGAAGGGTTTGAGTACCTGGAGACGATGCCGCTGGGCGCGATCGCGGACTTGGGCGTGCGATACCTGCGGCTGGAACTTGAGCGCACCAAACTGGTGGATGAGGTCAGCAGATCGCAATTGCCCGACCGCCAGCGCGTCGCAGAACTCCTGGGCGAGGCCGGCATTCTGACTACGCTTGAATGAATGCCGATCACGGCGATGAGACGTGCTGGTAGAGATAGCAGTTCCACCCGGCATGTTTGGCCCGCGGGTACGCCGCCACCAGCGCATATGTGCGTCCGGTCACGCGATCGGTGATGGTCGGCCGCGCTCGCGGTTCAAATTCGAAATCGTGAAGGATGATCCATTCCGGCGGCGCGACGCCGCTCATCTCGTGCGTGAGGTATCGAATGGTCTTCGCGGGTGCGACTGTCGGCGCGTAATACTCGACCATCATCCTGTGCCGCACGTCGTGATCGCCTGAGACCAGTACTTCGGCTCGCGGGGATCGCTCAGCAATGGTCTGGACAATCTCGCCGTACTGCCCCCGGCCGAATCGAATGAGGTGAACGGTGTCGCCTGCGGACGCCCACAGCAGCGCTGCGCACGCCGCGACGGCACCGATGCGAGCCATGCCGCCTTGGCGCGCCCACAGGCCAAGCATGATGGAGGCCAGCAGAAGCGCGCAGACCAACGACAACATGAAGTGCCGCGGCTGAAGCACTGACAGCGAACTCATCGCGATCGTCAGCGCGGGGCTGGCCAGACCCAGCAGCGCGAAGAAAATCCACAATCGGTCGCGGCGGAGAATCAACAGCGTGACACCGCCGATGACGACCGCAGCCACAACCGCAAGTGCGGCGCTGGATTCCAACGAGCCCGGCCTCACGCCCACCAGCGACGCGGCTGCAGCCTGTAGCGCCCCCATGAGCGTGAACTCGATCGCTCCCACCACTTCCATCCGGCGTATAAGGACGAAGTAGAGGAACGCGGCGGTCGCAAACGGAAGCGTATGCAGCAGCAGACCTTCAGCGATTGCGTTCCAGCGCCATGGCCAGCGCATGGCTGCCCACCACAGGCCCAGTGCGAAATACGCCTGAAGGAACAGGAGATGCGACAGCATGCCCAACGAACAGGAAATCGAAAACAGCGCGATCCATGCAAGGCGAGGCTTCTCAAAGTGACGATCCAGCGCAAGCGCCCCGGTCAGCGCAAAGAAGGTCATCAGTGAATAACCGCGCGCTTCGGACCCGAAAAAGATCATCAGGTGCGTAAATCCAATCAGAACGCCAGCGAACAGCGCGCTCGCCGTTCCAAATCTTCGCGTGAGCAAACCCGCCACGATCACCGAACCGGCGCCTGCGAGAATCGATGGCCAGCGGTAACTCAGCGGCTCAAACGGCTGGCCCGTCGCGTACATCAACACGCTGTAAAGAACGTGATTCGTGTCGTAGGGCAGGTTCGTCAGAATCGTCCAGACGGAATCGACCGTTCGAAGCAGGTCGATCGTGTACACCTCGTCCAGCCACATCCCGCCCCGCGCCGCCATGATGCGGACTACGCACGCGCCAGCCACAATGCAGACCCAGGTCAGAATCAGAAGTGGCGATTTGCTTTTGGTTCCGGACATGAGAGGCGCGTTGCGGATTGCGGTGCTGACGAAATGGGAAACCCAAGCGATTCAGGTTAGCGTTTTCACGCGATCCAGGCCAGAGTCGTTTTGATCTCTGCCGCCGAGTGATCCGGCGACGCACAGCATGTCGCCCCCGTGGCTGTGCTATATTGTCGGCCATGTCTGAACTGCTGGTGCAGAGCCAATCGAGGGGGCGCTCACCCCTCGTTCGAGTCCTGCACGCGGCGGCGATCGGGGCGGTGATTCTGCTTCTGGCGGCCTTCACCATCCAGCAACTCTGGACGCCCGACACCTGGTGGCAACTCCGCACCGGTCAATTGATCTGGGAAAACCGCGCATTCCCAACGACGGACGTGTATTCCTACACCGCGGCCGAGAACCAGTGGATCGAACTGCGCTGGATTTTCTGTCTTGTCGAATACTTTGCGTGGCGCATCGGCGGGTCGAGCATGATTGTGCTGCTGCAGTTCATCGCGGCAGCAACGGTGCTTGGAGTGATCGCGCTTTCCACGCCACGGGCAACGGGCACCTGGCTCGGCGTGCTGATGCTCGCGCTGTGCATCATCACCGCCTCCAGCCGATTTGCTGCGCGGCCTGAACTCGTCACGTTCATCATGATGAGCGTCTTTCTCGTGACGCTGAATCGGACCGCCAACAGCAGCAATGCAAAACTTGGCTACATCTTGCCGTTTTTACAGATCGTATGGGTCAACGCGCACACGCTGTTTGTCATGGGACCAGTGTTGGCATGGATGTTTGCCTTCAGCGACGTGGCGCAGCGCATGCTGGCGAAATGGCGAGGCGAAACGCCCGCGATTTTCAATCCGCACCTGTTCGTGATCGCCTTGCTGACGACCGCGGCGTGCGTGGTCAATCCGTGGGGAATGGACGGCGCGCTGTTTCCGCTGATCCTGTTCTCGGAAATTCAGAAAGACAGCGTGCTCGGCCACGCCATAGAAGAGTTTCGAAGTCCTTTGCAGATGGGACGGCTGACGTGGGAATTGATGACTGCGATCGCCCTGTGCATCGCGGCGGCGGCGACGTTTGCGCTGAATTGGCGGCGCACCAACGTGGCGCGTCTGGTGATTTTTGTGGCCCACGTTTACCTGGCAGCCGTGGCGGTGAGAAACATCGGCCTGTTTGCGGTCGCCGCAACGTGGATCGCGATGCAGAACATCGATGATTTTCTCGCCACCGCCACGCCATCATCCAGCCGAAAATTGTTTTCCAACGCGATTTCAATTGCGACTTGCGCGGCAATCCTGGTCGGGTCCTGCGGCTTGGCGTGGTATGTGGCGACGGATCGCTTCATGGTCCGCTTTGAGGCAGCGCTTGCATTTGGATTGGGCACGGCGGAATGGACCGTTCCAGACTCGGCGGTCAATTTCCTGCTGGACAATAACCTCCAGCCGAACCTCATGCACTCCATCGCCGACGGCGCGTACCTGATCTGGAAAGCCCATGATCATTACAAGGTGCACGTGGACGGCCGGCTGGAGGTGTACGGCGAGAAATTCCTCAGCCGATATATGCAAGGCCAGCAATCCGATTGGGATGAGTACGCGAATCAGTTCAATATCAACACCGTCATTGTGCAATCCGATCGCATGGCGTGGCTGACGCGCACATTGCTGAAACGGAAGGATTGGGCGCTGGTCCATCTTGATTCACGCGATGTCGTTTTCGTGCGCGACATTCCGCAGCACAAGGAAGTCATCGCCAAGTACCGCATTGACCTGGCGGCTCCCTGGCAGGCGCGTGAAACAGAACCGGATGAAGCGCGCTCCGCGTTGGCAAAGTCGCTGGGATGCGTCGCCCGGCCGTGGTATTCCTTCGGCATGGCACGCACCTTCGTGTTGATGGAATCATTGGACAACGCGATCAGGTATCTGCAGCGAGCGATCGAAGTCGCGCCAGATCACGCCGATGCGCGGCTGATGCTCGCGCAGATTTACCGCAGCCGCGACCGCGAGAACGAGGCGCGCGAACTCACCGCGAATCTTGCTGTTTCCGTGGCGAAACAGGCGTGGGCTGACGAACTTCTGGCCGACTTGTATGCCCTTGCGGGCCGGAACGCCGACGCGCTGGCAGTTTTGGAGCAGGCTGCCGCCGCACTGAAGGAA
>CAMPIL010000156.1 GCA_946886375.1 uncultured Phycisphaerales bacterium | reverse complement strand
GCAATCGCAATCCAGCGATTCATCGGTAGGTGCGATTCGCGCTTATGACGACCGCTTTGGCCGATTGAGCTGCGGTAAGTGGATCGGCTCGTGGCCGGCACCTGATGGCCAAATTCCGTTCACGGTGGACTGGTGTCGCGCGGAATACTCTGATTACGACATCATGCAGAGCAAAGGATTTTTCCAGGGACGTGCCGCGATCATCGCGCGGCTGGCATGCTCGAATCCGGGGCCGCATTCCAGACTCGATCCGTTGTTGTTTTCTGGCAAGGCCGAGGGAAATGTGATCACGTTGTGGCAAATTCCTCTCCCCGCATTGAGTGACATCGGCGACGAGAGCGCGAACGCCGTTTGCGATTACATCCAAAGACTCAATACCAGGCTCCGAGAGACCACGGAGCCTTGGCGCACATCGCGCCTGACAGTGCGCGACACGGGGGAGCGCATTGAGATGAACGTACTGGCAGGCTCCAGGCTGCCAACCTCATCGACTCAACTCGCCCTGCGCCGCGTTGATGTTCCTTCAATAGCGCACGACGCCTGGGTTGGGGCCGCCCACTATCAGAACCGCACGCTTGGTGCCGACTGTTTTGAGCGATTGTTTGTGTCGTGGGTAACTCCTGATGGATCATCGCATCCTTCCGCGTTGCCGCCCTCGGAAGCGGTGAGAACGTGGGACCGTATCGGCTTCGGCTTCTTCAGCTGTTCCAATCGCGATCGCAGGCTCGAGGGCGATGTTCCCGCCAATTCGGTGTGGCAATCGCGCCAGCAGTTTGTCCGTTTCATCCAGCAGACATGGGAGATGGGAATCGAGACATTGGAGGACCCCCTGCCCCCGGAAGTTCAGGCCTTGCTCCAGCGCGAAATCGGCGAGGTGAGATCGGCCGCGCGGCTGAAGGAGGACGCCGAAGAAATTTTCGGCTCATGGGATGCCATGATGACGGCGACTTGCCCATTCGCCGAGGTTGTCTTGAGCCTACAGTGGTTCCAATCCAAGGAGCCGCCGAGCCGCGTGCACGCTCTGAGAATGCAGATTATTCCTGACGTGAGCGCAAACGTGTTTCACAACTCGTTGGTATTCACTCGTTTTCCGGAGCAAGGCGCCGACGTGATCAGTGAAGAGGCGATTGTGTCATCGTGGTTCAAATTGCCTGCGGTCCCGAAATAGCGGGTACGGCACTGATTTCACCTTAGAACTGCACATGACGCTGATCGCAGGCGGCATGATGTTGTATTTCTGGCGCATGGGATGGCTGCGCGAAACGCACGCCAGGCCGCCCGATCAAGCCGATTCATCGAATGATTGAATCAGGGCAATGGCGCTTGGTTCAAGCCGCACTCCGAGCACGTGTCCGTCGGCGCGTGACGCATGTCGTACCCGCACCCGGTGCAGCGTCGGCGCCTGCGCCGCCAATGCCGCCGCGCAATGGGCCAGCCGACCGCATGCAGGCTCAGCGCCAGGAACAAAGCGCTTGGAAGCAGCAGATGAATGCGCAGCGTTGACGAGTACCCATTGGAGCCGAACATTGTTTTGTCCGTCCAAGGCCGAATGCCGGAGTTCAATGCGACGTGAAGACCCACCCGGCCTGTGGGATTGGGCTTGAACAATCGCAGAAACACCTCGCCATCGGGGAATACCAGCGCGCCGGCGAGCCAAGCGGTGCGATGCGAAGCGCCGATGGTGAAACCTGCGCTGTTCGACATCGCCCGGAGCGCCAGCGCAGTCAACCACGAACCAGCGGTGGCGAGGAGCCCCAGCAGTACGATCGCAGTCCAGAGTTTCCGTCGCATGCGATCAACCTCGCATCGCGTGCCCGGCTAGTACATGAGATTTCCGCCGAACTTGGGGATTCGTCCAATTTCGACATCGGCTTTCCACTTGGCCAACTCCGGCCTGTTCCAGAACTTCGCGCACAGATCAAAGTACTCAAGCACCGCCTTGGTGCGCTTGAGTTCAAGCAGTTCCTTGGCGAGTTGCATGTTGGGCCCGAAGGAATTCAATTGCGGCGAACCGGGCGTTTGACCGGCCTTGAGCAAATACGCCTCGGCCGCCTCCATGTTGCCATCGAGCAACGCCACATGCCCGAGCACAAGATTGCCATGATGCACTGCGTTGCCGTAGTTCCAGTCCCTTCCAACTTCCAGCGCCATCTGTAGAAGTTCGTTGGCGTACTGCCGCGCCTTGTCTGGATTGCCTGCCAGCAGCGCCGCCTTGGCCACATCTGAGAGTTTGTAAAAGCGCGACATCGGATCGATCCCGACCAGGGACTTCTCCAAGGCGCTCAGCGCATCAATGGCGGTTTGCTGATCGCCGGCTGGAAGCTTCGCGACGGTAAGGAGCAACTTTCCCAATGCCTCATGCCAATGGGTGTTTTCCGGGTCCAGGGTCTGTGCCTTGGTCAACAGTTCGATCGCTTGTTTGCGGTCCGCGGACTTGAAGAAGCAGACGGCGTTATTGATGATGACCAAGTTCTGAAAATGCGACTCGCATTGTTTCAGCCAGAGATCGTGCGCCTTGGAGTACTGCTTCGGCACAAAGCTGGACATGATTTCCCCGAACGGAGTCGCCAGTATCCCCGCCTCAGGACGATGCTCAATCAACCACAACACGTGGCCTGCATGCGTTTCGCGATCGCTTCGCGCGGATCGCGCGCCCATGAAGTAGTGCCCCAGCAATTGCGTGCGCGAATCGATGTCGTCGGGGTCGTCGTGAACTTTCTTCTCGAGTTCCTTGACCTGGTCGCCCGAGAGGGTGCGCCCCGTCATTGCCAGTGTCGTGGCGTTGCCCATCCGGTGCAGGAATTCCTGCGCTGACAGCGTCTGCAATTCAGGCTGAGTTTGCGGCTGCGATTGTGGCGGGAGTTGTGGCGAGGATTGCGCAAGCGAACGCTCTCCCACGATGCATATGCAGATCGCCATCACAAGTCGGGTGAGATTCATGTGCCTGCTCCGTTGTTACCGAACCAGCGCGTACTTACGGGAACACGCCGCGAAGGTCGTAGACTTTGCCGATCTGCTCCAGGGCCGCGCAGTATGCCGCGGTGCGCATGTCGCATTCGTACTTGTGCCGCGCCAGTTTGGTCCGCCGCGCCGCCATGATCATGTGCTGGTTGAGGCGCGTGTCGACTTCCTCAGCGGTCCAGAAGACACTGGACTTGTTCTGCACCCATTCAAAGTACGACACCGTCACGCCGCCTGCGTTGCACAGAATCGCGGGCAGGATTTCAATGCCGCGCTGCTGCAGCACCGCGTCGCCCTCCGGCGTGGTCGGGGCATTCGCGCCCTCGGCGACGACCTTCGCGTTGATCAGCGCCGCTTCCTTGGGCGTGATCATCTGCTCCAGCGCGCAGGGGATGAACAGATCCACGGGCATGGAATAGAACTCTTTCTCGGTGATCGTTTCCGCCTGCTTGAATCCGCCCACGCCGCCGGTCTTATCCACGTGCTCGGTGAGCGCAGCGGTGTCGATGCCGCGCGGATGGTGAATCGCGCCGGTGTGATCGAGCACGCACACGAGTTTCGCGCCAAGCGCTGAAAGCAACCGCCCCGTCCAGCCGCCCACGTTGCCGAAGCCGATCAGGCTGTAGGTCATCTTGGAGATATCGATGCCCAATTCAGGCAGCATTTCCTCCAGCACATCGACCAGGCCCTGTCCGGTGGCCTTTTCGCGACCGAGCGAGCCGCCCATTTCAACGGGCTTTCCCGTCACCACGCGGGCCACGTCGGCCCGCGTCAATTCAGGCGTCATCTGGGCGTAGGTGTCGGCGAACCACGCCATCACCTGCGCATTGGTGCCGACATCCGGCGCGGGAATGTCGTAATCGGGTCCGATCTGGTTTGAGATCGCCGAGCAGAACCGCCGTGTCACGCGCATCAGCTCATCGCGGGAAAGTTCGCGCGGGTTGCACTTCACACCTCCCTTGCCACCGCCAAAGGGCACGCGCACCAGGCTGCACTTCATCGTCATCAGCACCGCCAGCGCCTTCACATCGTCCAGCGACACGTGCGGGTGATACCGCAGGCCGCCCTTGTAGGGCCCCAGCGCGTTGTTGTGCTGCACGCGGTAGCCCTTGAACAGCCGGTGGTGGCCATCATCCATCAGCACCGGGAAGTGCACCATGATCTCGTTCTTGGGCTGGGCGACGATGATCTGCTGGTGATGCTTCATGCCGATGAGTTGCGCTGAGATCAGCACCTGCTCCATCGTCTGATGAAACAGGTTGGCTGGATCGCGCACGATCTCGAGTTCCTCGAAGACGCGCGAAGGCAGGTGCGGCGGACGCACTGCTGTTGAAGCCGCCGAACTCACCGGCGATTTCAGATCGCCGTTGGGCATGGGATTGGTCTTGGCTTTTTCACCGGCCGATCTGGGCTTGAGGGTCATCGGGCCGGGATTGGACGAGGAAGATTTGGCTTTCGCCATGGATGAGTGCTCCGGTTCTTGCGCAGCGTGCACAACCATCCCCGCCGGCGATCAACCTGACATCGCGGTTTGGGTCGCCTTCCCGGGGATTGCGAGACATCATACCACGGCGATTCCAGCGCCACGAGCCGCTGGCTCGAGTTCGCCACAGGCACAAGACAAACCAAGGTGGCCGCCCGCACATTGCGTGCTCAGTCCGAAAGCAGATCGCAGTATTCCCAGCCTCGGTTCTCACCAACGACCATGATGGCCATGACGACCGTGATAGTGCACCGGCTCGCAGTACACGGGCTCGCAGTACACCGGCTCGCCGCAATACGGTGTGCCGTAGTTCAGGCTGTAACTGGCGTAACCGGGATGGCATCCACTCGCCGGCATCGCCCCGCACACAATGCACAATGCAATTACCGCGCGCTTCATCATGTTGATCCTCCGATCAATCTGCATGCCACATCCAACATGATCAAAGACAACCGCCGGCCTCTTGTATTCCCTGCGGGGCAGTGGCGCGTGCAGCGTCCCGCAGAGCCGAGTGGTCGCGCCGAAATGCCTGCTCAACTTGATCCGGCGCTGGCGGCCGCATCAGCCGGGCCGTAGCGAGACACGACGCGCGTCCACATGGAGGTCACTTCGCCGACCAGTCCATCGAACGCCTGCTGCTCAGCCTTGCGGCGCGAAACATCGATCGCATCTTCGCTGTTCCATGCGTTGGTGATCTGCGATTCGCGCCCGGACGCCTCAGCCAGTCCGTAGACGTAACCATTGCGCGTATCCAGCAGTGCGGCCGACGCAGTTGAATTCACGCTTGCCTGGCGATCAGGAAACAACCCAAGCGTCAGCAGGCCCAGCGGCTTGACCTTCGTCTTGGTTTCAAATTGCGTATCAAAGGTGTAGATCAACAGCATGTCAGCCTGAAGATTCGCCGCCGCGCCGCGCAAGTCCTGCTCTGTGTTCAAGCGATCTGGCGTGACAAGACTATTCAGCGCCGCGACTTCCGCGATCATCGGCAGCGATGCGATCTGGTCAAACGCCTCCTGCGATTCGACATCGCGCGTGGTTACAACCGTAAAGCGCCCATCGCCTCGACCAACACTCGTGTACGAGCGATAGCCGGAGCCCTGCACGCGCACTACAGCGATCGATGTGGGAAACCGTGCCAGCGGCTTGCGATCCAGTCGGCGAGCGATGCTGGCATCGGTCTGCGCCTCCGCCTCCGTTTGCGTAATGCCCAGCGCGCGGAAATCCGCGGGTTCACCCGGCACATAATACTTCATGGTCGAACTGCACCCGCTCAGCGCGAATGCTGCCAACATCAACGCGCAAACCCGACCCAACCTCGATAACGTGTTCCACTGCATGTTGCTGCTCCTTGTGAAGGCGAATCAACTCAATAACTGAATACCACGCTTCCGGCGGTGATCTTGCCGAACACGCTGCCGCCCCAGTCGCCGATCTGCGTGCCGGTGATGAAGTCGGCTTCCACCATGTTCAACGCGCGCATCGATTCGCGCGCCACCATCACCTCCGCGCCGGCCTGCACCAGGTCCTGCAGCACCACCCACAGGGCGCGCTCCTGTCCCAATTGCAACTCGCCGGACAATCGCTTCACAGGCACCGTCACGCCTCTTCCATTGAAGAACAGCACCACCCGCCGCCCATCGTTGATCGCGTCCTCCGCAACGTGAAACGCGCTGAGCAATCGGAACACATCATCCGGCCCGGTCGTGATGTTGATGATGACCGCTCCCGCAGCCGAAGCCTTCGCAGGGGCGGGCTTGCTCTGAAAAGCAAACGCGCACGCACACACCGCCATCAACGCCAGAAGCATCACGGCCAGCCGTTGCATGTTCAATCGCATGAGATGTCCTTTCTTGGATGAGTCAAATAGGTTCGGGATCGAGATTCACGAGCAGGAAGAAAAACCTTTTGATCCACACATGCCGCAGATGAAAAACAGCAATCACGCATCGGCCATGTGCGAAACCTGTCGATACTTACAGCCTTGCAATGTGACGGACACGCATCGCCGCCTGCTATTCACTTGGAGATTTGGGAAACTGATCCAGTCGTGCGATCGGCGCCGCGGCACTCGCTCCTGCGCCTCGCCATAAGTCCCGCTCATCGCTGCACTTACAGTCACCGATGCTTCGTCGGATTGGCGATGGAATTCCCTCCAGGATTTTTCTCGCCATGCGAAATCCCACCCCATTCTCAATCACTCGCAGACACCTTCGACGATAATTGCCGCATAATTTTCCTCGCACGCTGCCCTCACCAGGAGACCGCCATGTTCGCATCGCTCGGCCGCAGTTGGGAATACGCCAAGATCAGTTACGGCATCATCTGGGACTTCAAGCAACTGCTCATCTTCCCGCTCGTCTCCACCGCGGCGTCCGCGCTCGTGCTCGCCAGTTTCCTCTTCCCGCTCTGGACCAGCGGCACGCTTGAACTGTGGATGAAGATCGCAGATGGCGACGCCGCCGCGCAGGCGACAACCGCCGATCAGGTGATGATGTACTTCGTCCTCTTCCTCTTTTATTTCTGCACGTACTTCGTGATCGTCTTCTTCAACTGCGGCCTCACCGCGTGCGCCATGAAAGTCGTCGCGGGCGAAGCGCCCACCATCGGCTACGGCTTTGCGGTCGCAAGCAAACGACTGCCGCAAATCCTCGCTTGGGCGTTCGTCTCCGCGATCATCGGCGTCATTCTCAAGATGATCGAAAACGCAAACGAGAAGGTCGGCAGATGGGTCTCCGCGATCCTCGGCACTGCGTGGAGCGCGATGACTTACTTCGTCGTGCCCGTGCTGGTGATGGATGGCGTGGGGCCGATCATGGCGATAAAACTCTCCGCAGCGACGCTCAAGGGAACCTGGGGCACCGCGCTGGCGGGCCGCTTCTCGATGGGCTTCCTGTCGTTTCTCATCATGCTGCCGTTGTTCCTGGGTGTGATCGCGCTGATCGCCCTGGCCGCAAGCGCAGGCAACACGACGGGCGTGGTCCTCTCCATTGCAGGCGGCGTGATGCTGCTGGTGATTGCCACATCGGTGACAACCGCTGCGGAGCAGGTTTTCAAGGCGGTGCTGTACAACTACGCCACCGGAAGAACCCTGCCCGCGGGCATCGACAGTTCAACCTTCGGCGAAGCGTTCGGGGCGAAGAAGTAAGATCAACGCAAGCGTCTGACGCGGCGTCCAGCGGACTGCGCGTCTCATAAATTGCGTGTTCCACGCGGCGAAATGCGCGTTCTGCGCCGTGACATGCGCGCTCCGCGCGGCGAAATGCGCGCTCCGCGCAGATCATCAGACGTTCTGATTGGCGCAGAACACGTTCTGAATCGTCCAGAACACGTTCTGAGTCGGCCAGAACACTCTCCAAGTCGTTCAGAACACTCTCTGAACCGTCCAGAGCGAGTTCTGTCCGTCTCAGAACACGTTCTGAGCCGCTCAGAAAACGTTCCACGCCGTTCAGAACACGTTCTGCGCCGTTCAGAACGTGTTCTGAGCCAATCAGAACGTGTGTTCATCCGGGGTTATCGGGGTTTGGCACCGCATTGTCATGCGGTGCTCGATAGCGTAGTGCGCTCTGCAAAACAGGCGCCACTCGCTGAGACATCATCGCCCTGTCCCATCCCATTCATCTGCGTTCATCTGCGGTTCCAACACTTCCGCGGATGGCTCTCACCTGATCCCGGCCCGGATCGCGGCGATGGGAGATGAAGCAATCATGAATGTTCCGGCGGCGGATGAAGGGCTCGCTGGATTTCAATCTCGTGATCGAGTTTGTCGATCATCAGGCTGAGCTCT
>CAMPIL010000155.1 GCA_946886375.1 uncultured Phycisphaerales bacterium | reverse complement strand
CACCGTGTTTGGTCGCGTGATTGAAGGTCTGGACGTGGCCCGCAGTTTGAAGCAGGAAGATGTGATCGAGATGATGACCGTGACTCGCCGGCGCGACCACGAATACAAGCCCAACATAATTGCCAAGCCGGCGCTGCCCTCCGAGGCCGTAACCACGCAACCTATCGACGAGACGCCCACAAGCGCGCCGGCAACAATGCCGGATAGCAGCGAATGATGTAGAAGCGACGTGCTTCCTCGCTGCAATGGCTTTACATCACCACATCACCATTTCGCCACTACACCATCTCACATGGCTCGACTGATTCGACATACCAACACCGGCCCGTACAAGATCGATCCGTCCACGTTCCCGCCCGGCAAGATCATTTCAATCTGCGGCTGTGGCTTGAGCCAGAACCTGCCGTTCTGCGACGGTTCGCACAAGAACGGCTGCAAGGACGAAGAGCCCGGGAAATTGTACGTGTATGACGCGGAGCGGAAGGCTGTGGCCGAAATTCGCACTGAATAAGTGCATCCGCGAGTGTGCCGGAAACGTGAACTGCGTTCCTAGGTACATTGACGGATTCAGCCGCCGTTTGACATATGGGCACTTGCTGAGCCTGCTCACGAATGTAACCTCCACCTGGTGAAGTTCACCAATCCGGAGATGGAGCGATGCTGATTCAAGATTCGGTTGTGGGGTGCGGCATTGTGATGCCTTTGACCGCGGCGGCTGTTTTGTTTTCTGCCTCGCCCGCGATGTCGAGCCCTTCGCAATCAGATCGCGATTTCAAAGTGATTTACGTCGATGATGATGCGCCATATGGCGGCGACGGCTTGTCTTGGAGCAGCGCATTTCAATCGCTGCGCGACGCCTTGACGTTTGCGACTGATCCGGCGAATGCGGTCACTGATATCCGCGTGGCCCAAGGCGTGTACAAGCCCGATCATGGCATGAGCGTGGATGCGACCTTTCGCGTTCCGTCATCCGTCGCGGTGCGGGGCGGATATGCCGGGCTGACAGGACGCGATCCCGATGAACAGGACTGGAAGCGGTTCGAGAGCATCCTCAGCGGAGATTTGCTTGGCAACGATCCGCCACTGGGGACGTTCACCTTCTCGCTGTTCACCGACAATAGCCGGCATGTCGTGACGATCAGCAACGGGGGCAGCAATGTGCTGGAAGGATTGGTGATCGCGTCAGGGCGATCGGATCTCGATGGGGTCGGCGCGGGAATGAACTGCATGGGCGGCACGCAGACGTTGACCCACTGCACGTTTCGGGGCAACTGGGGGTACTTTGGGGGCGGCGTGCGGTTTCAAAACTGCAACGCTACGGTTCTGAAATGCATATTCAGCCAGAATCGTGCTTTCTCAGGCGGCGGAATCCGCATTCAGACAGGGACAATCATAGTCGAGCAATGCATGTTCAATGGAAACAGCGCGACAGGCACGGGTGCTGGTGCGGGTCTCGTTGCTGCAAATGGCTCAGCGAAGATCGTCGACTGCGATTTTGTTGCGAATAAGTCCTTGGCCGGTGCGCACGCGGGGGCAATTGCGTCAAGCGCGTCGACGGTTGTTGAGCGATGCAGGTTCATTCAAAACAGTGCAGATGAAGGCGGTGCAATACGAGGCGATTTGATCTGCGTCGACTGTGAATTTGCCGGCAACCTTGCCGATTTCAGCGGCGCCTGTCGGGAAAATGGAACATATGTTCGCTGCACCTTTCGCATGAATAGCGCATTCACGGCTGGCGGCGTGCACGAATCCTTGAATTCGGGCCTGGCGAGCGCCACATTCATCCAGTGCGTGTTCGATTCCAATTCCGCGCCGGGGGACGGCGGCGCGGTCGACAGCGGCGGCACGTTCATCAATTGTGAGTTCCGAAACAACAGGTCGTGGGCCGGAAGCGGCGGCGCGGTTCACGTCAAGTTTCCGATGACCATGATCAATTGCGTGGTTGACGGCAACATCGCCGACGACGAAGGGGCCATCCATGTCAAACAGCACCAGATGCTGACACTCATCAATTCGACGGTCGTGAACAACATCAGTACGCGCGGTCTTGGCGGAATCGCGGTGGATGGCCAGGCTTTCATCAGCAATTCTATTGTCACAGGCAACAACGGCGGACAAATCGGCGGAAGGGCGTTGGTTGAATATTCCTGCATTCAGGGCGGCTGGAGAGGCCCGGGGCGGGAGAATATTGATGCCGATCCGCAGTTCGTGAATGCACTGGGACCGGATGGCGCAGCCGGAACCGCCGATGATGATTTGCGCCTTCAGAGCGGATCGCCTTGCATCGACATGGGCGACAACACCGCGCTGCCGCCTGACACATTCGATCTTGATGACGATGGCAACAACGCTGAGCCGCTGCCGGTGGATCTGGATGACCTGCGCCGGGTTATCAATGATCATAACACACCCAACACGGGCTTCCCGCCCGGACCGCCGAATGCGCCGATGGTGGATTGCGGCGCATACGAATTTGTGCCGCCGCCGCTTGTGGGAGACATCAATGGCGACGGTCTGGTGAACGTGAATGATTTGCTGGCGGTGATCAACGCATGGGGGATATGCCCCGTCCCCGGAATCTGCTCCGCTGACATCGCGCCGCCGAACGGCGACGGTGTTGTCAACGGGTATGACCTGATCGCGTTGCTGTTCAATTGGGGCGGATCACTCACGATGAAAGCAGCGGCGTTTGTAGGCCCAAACTCGGCCAAATGCATCCCGTGGAATGTGAATGATCCATCGGCCAAGCTCATTTCGGCCGACCGATAATCCGAATTTGCTGGACGATGCCGGGTTGAGTGAAGCGGATTGTCCTGTGCGCCGATGATTGCCTCGGCTCTGGCGGCTGTCGCCAGGGGTTTTTCATTGAGCCGGCGGCACACAAAATCGTGCGAGGCTCACGTGCAATCGCCAGGAGAGCATTCAATGCCCAGCAAGTTCAAGTCACCGTTCGCAACATCGTTCACAACCGCTGTCAAGAACGGCACGCCCTGCAGCACAGTTGTGTGGAACATTTCCAAGAAGACCAACAAGCCCGTGAATACGATCTGGAATTCGCTGTTCAAGGCCGGCCTGTGCTTTCGTCAGAAGTTCAACGGCACATGGGTGTATTGGCCCAGTTTCCAGGTGAAGAAGAACAGCACCACCAGCCACACCACGCAGACCACGATGTGGCAGAACTTCGTGGAATGGTGCGTGACCAACAACTTCTGCACGCCGAGTCAGTTGAGCAAGAACTCCACCACGCAGAAGTCGTTCATGAACTTCTGCCGCAAGTTTTTCGGCAAGCAGTTCACCGCGACCAAGCGCACCACCAAGCGCCGCCGCACGACCGGCGTCCGCACGAACTGGACGACCAAGCACGGCAAGAAGCGCACGACTTCGACCTCCACGCCATGGGGCCGCACCTTCACGCGCAACTACAAGTTCCCGACGTTCAAGAGCCGCACGAACACGCGCCGCTATCGCCGCGCTGCGTGAGATGAATCTCATACGAAAGTGTGCAACGCCGGTCGAAAGACCGGCGTTGTGTTTTGAGGATTGCGATTCACAGCGCTCATCACAACACTTGCCGCTGTTTTCACACTTTCACCTGCAGGTAGTTTCCACCGGCTTGTGATTGATGAGCAATTTCACCTGATTGGAAAGGCTCTCGCGGCGAGCAGGCTGGTTCAGCAGTTTCGGGCCATACAGATCGATCATTGAGTTCAGCAGCATGTAGTGTATGGGCGTGCCGCGATGAGAATCGGGCAGATTCTCGCATGTGGCGATCAGCGTGTTTTCAATCCGCGATAATTCGGCCGGAGCGATTGCCTCGCCGCTTTCGGCTCGTGCGGCCCATTGATTCACTTCCGCGCATGCCTGCATCGTCTGCAGATCACGAAGCCAGGGATCGGCGGGGGCCAACCGCCGGCTCCACTTGGCGATGTTGTCGTTCAGAAGCGGTTGGGCCTCGGCGTGATCCTTCGCATTGACGAGCCAGAACGCCAGCGCGCTTTCCCACAAGAGCGTTTCCAGTTCCTCGCCGCGCCCATCCTGATTCGCGGCTTGCACGAGCGAACGAATGTTGGCGATGCGGTTCTTCCATAATTCGCCTTGCTCGTCGGGAAGGCCGAGCACCTTGGGACCGTACACGTACTCCAACGCCCAAATCTTCACGAGCGATTCGGTCGCGATGCGGTAATCGCCCAGCGTGGCCCTCAGTGATTTGGCGAAGCCTTCAGCCAAGGTCTTTGACTTCAGGCGAAACTGCTCTTCGCTGTCTGCCTTGATTTTGATCATCGCGGCTTGAAGCGCGTTCTGATTTGCCACCGAAGCAAGATGCATCGCCACGGCTGATCCGGTGACCAGCAGCAGCAAGATGAGCACCACCGCAGCGGCCAGCGCGGGCTTGCGCCTTGCCCAGAGGTGCAGCATCCGCAGAACGCCGGGGCGATTCCACATGATCGGTTCCAGACGCAGCCATCGCTCAAGGTCATCCGAGAAAGTTGCGGCTGAGTCGTACCTGTCTTTGGGGTTTGCGCTCATCGCTCGGCGGCAGATGGCTTCAAGATCATGATCCACCTCCGGGCGAATCGGCCGAACGAACGGAGGCTCAATGCGCCCAACCTTTGGATCATGCGTGCGAGCGATTTCCTGAAGGGTGGACCCATTGGGCAGAACGCCGGTCAGCAGCAGAAAGAGAATCCCGCCCAATGCGTAGACGTCTGAAGGAATTGAGAATCCTTCATGGTCCGCGCGGTACTGCTCCGGTGAAATGAACGCCACGTTGCCGACGGGCCCGCCAAGGCTCGCCCCTGCGGTGGTCAGCGGACGGGACGCGCCGGTTTGTTCCAACATATCGCGTCGATCGCCCAGTCGCACGGCGATGCCGAAATCTCCGACCTTCGGCTCGCGCGTGGAAGTGAGCATGATGTTGCCGGGCTTGAGATCACAGTGAATCACGCCGGAGGAATGCGCTGCGTGCACGCCTCGGGCAATCTTGGCCATAAGCGCGGCCGCCTCGCGCACGGGAATTCGTTCTCGCCCTGCGGCGAGTTTGCTCAGGTCTCCGCCGTCTACATACTCGTAGACGATGTAGTCCTCATCCTGCTCGGTGACGCCGCGATCCATCACGGTGACGACGTTGGGATGGCTGATGCGGCGCACTTTGGTGGCTTCTTCGATCAATCGCTCCCGCGCCCAGGGCGAGCGTTTGCCCACCGAGAGAATCTTGATCGCCACCATCGCGGTGTGACCTTCCTCTGAAAGTTGGCGATCCAGCGTCAGATACACCTGCCCGAAGCCGCCTTGGCCGAGCAGTCGCTGAAGTTGATAGCGCCGTTGGCCCGAGGACATGACTGGGCCGAAGTCGCAGGGCAGGGCCTTGACGGGCGGCGGCGTGACGCCGGCGCGAAGCCCCGTCGTCGACCAGATCGCCGCGTTGAGCATCGCGGCCTCGCGAATGGGCTTTTCCAGATCGGGGTAACAGTGAATGAGTTCATCCACGGCCTGCGGCGTCACTCGCGAAGAGCCGGCGATCGAACGGAGCGTGACATCGATGGCGGCGTCAAGCGGATCCTGACGCCGCCTCAGATCGGGAACCACTGAAAGATATCGGCGCAGTTCCACTCGATGGCCGCGCGCCAGCCGAAGTCGGCCATCGGCTTCGATGACTTCAGCCAGGATTGTGTCGTCGGCGCCCACCGCATGGCCGGCCACCACGGCGAAATCCGGATCGCTGGCGCCGTCGGCGTACAGGCGCTCAATGCTCAATGCCAGCCCCAGGCCGTCGGCCATCACGTCGCTCCCGCGCGGAACTTGGATTTCAGGTGCGACTTGATTCGCTCCCATCGCTTGCGAACCAAGTCCACCGAAATGTCCAGCATTTCGGCAATCGATGCGTAGGGCTGACCAACCAGCCACATCGACAGAATCTGCCGGTCAATGGGATCGGTCAGCAGGCGAAGGCATTTGTCCAGTTCCAGTTCCGCGCCGGAGGTGTGCGCGCGATCGGCCTGGCGCAGACGTCGAGCAAAGTCGTGGGCGAACTCGCCGTCTTCTCCTTCGATGGCCTGCAGACTGTTGAAGATGCGAGTCTTGTCCACCATGGCGTGATCCGCCATCTTGAACAACAGGCTCCAGAGTTGCGCCTCGGTGGCGACGTCCAGCCGGCCGGACATGACGTAAAGGTCCAACCGTCGTCCGATGGTTGAGAGGATATCCATCGAATCGAAGAGTTTGCGGATCGCCGGCCCGAGTTTGCCACGGATTCGCCTGCGAATCCGCGATCCGTACTGCATGAGGAACTGAGCGGCAGCTTCGCGGTCGCCAGCCTGCATGCGCCATAACAACGAATCAATGGCAAGAGCGGCTGATGTTTTGGCGGATGCAGTCTGCGGCAACGGCGTGGTCGGCAGGGGCCGGTGAATCACGGGGTTTGCGATGCTTTGGGCTGTCGTGGCCGGCTCTAGCACTGGCGCAATGTCCTTGAGAATTTATTTTCGCAAAACAAAAAACTTGTTGTCACAAACAGGGCTCGGCATCCGCTTCCACGTGCAGAGCGAGCAATCGGCGGCATGGTGCCGCTAACTGCGGTCGCTCACCTGCTATTCAAGCGGAGGACTTGCCGTGCGCACACAACATCACCAGCGTAACGAATTGATCGGTCAGACGGAAGCAGTTTCGCAAAATTGCCCCAATCATGCCCAAACCACCGGAAAACCGGGCATTGCCCGAGGTTTGCGCCTCGCCGGCGGCCTGGCGATTCTGGTCATCTGCGCCATCTTCAAGGCCCCGCAGCCTGAGCCCATTCGAACAGTCGCCGGAAGCGAAACCCTCGCAGCCCGCACCCTCGAACCCGTCGCATTCAAGGCCGACATTATCGACGACATCATCGAGATCATCGAGACCATCATCAACCCTGACAAGGACAAGGACGATCCTCAAACAAATCCGTAACCAGACTGCGTAGCAGTGATTTCTGCGGACAATCACGCTGCGGCGGGCGCCGAGTCCTTCGGGCGGGACGATCTGCAAGTGCCAGCCTGCCCCGCTGAGCGTGAACTGCCGTGCCTCACGGCGAGAAATCCTGCTGCGTCCAGGTTGCGAAGGCCAATGGCTCCACGGTGCGTTTGCGCATCGTGGAGTCACTGGCAGCCGTCGTTGCAGTCTGTTTCCGGCGCTTTCGCCGCGATGCGAGGCTTCGGGGTCGCTGCAGCAGGCGGGTGTTTCCGTTTCATCCTGTACGGAACCCCGCCTGTCTGCGCACTCACAAGACGATGAAGAATGTCGCGTACGCACCGACCGCCCATGCCGCGATCAATCCATAAAGGAACGCCCGCGAAGCGATCGTACGCGCCACTACCTCCAGGCCTGCAGTGACCAGGATCGCAAAGCACGGCAACAGCCCCAGCGCGTATGTCGCCTTGGCGGTGCTGTAGATTGGAACCTTCAGGTACAGCCCCGTAATCGCCGCGAGGTATGCACCCACGCAGATCACACAAAGCACTATCGCACCGCGGTTTGGCATCAACTTCCAGATGCAGCCGGCGGCAGCTCCGCACAACATCAAGACCTGCGGCACGATGCTCAGCAGCACGCCGCCAACGAGAAACGATTCGTTCCAAGGCGGGCTGCCCTTGTATCGAGCACTGGAACTGATCGACCCGTCGGTCCACATCGTGGAATACAGCGAATCCCACAATCCGGATACGGACGCATAGATGGGGTGCCGCAACGATTGCCCGAACCGAGACAATTCTCCCAGCGTGCGATAGCCCGGGTCCTGCCACCATTCGATCGAGCGGGCCGAGTCCCAGCCGCCGATGAAAAAACGCCCAAATTCAGCGTAGTTCCGCCAGTAATACCACCCGCAACACAGTCCGGCGATCACACACATGAGTCCTGCACGTTTCAGGCCAACAAGTGCGGACTCCGCGCGCAGCCACGGCATCACGATCAGCCATCCGACAAGAATCGGAGCAAGCACGATCGGCGTCACTTTCGCCAGCAGCGCCAAGCCGTACACCGCGCCGAGCAACGCAATCCACCACCGCGAGCGACAACGGGCCGAGCCGTAGACCACGGCCAGCGCCATGCAGATCGTCAGGCTGGTCAACACGCCGGCGAGCGGCTCGTTGCCGATGTATTGCGAGATGTAAATGTTCATCGGGAGCAGGCCGCCGACGATTGTTCCGCAAATCTGCAGGTCTCTGCGTGCCGGAAAGACCATGCGCACCGCGCTGTAGCAGAC
>CAMPIL010000154.1 GCA_946886375.1 uncultured Phycisphaerales bacterium | reverse complement strand
GCCGAATGGCGTCCCAATCTTCCATGCTGGTGGCATTCTGCACACGGATTTCGGCGACAGAGGGCGGGGTCCACTTCGCCATGATCGTGCATGCCAGTTTGGAAAAAATCGTGCGGGACAAATCTTCAATCGCGGAGCGGTCTCCGCTCCAGGACGAAGACTCGCCAGAGGCGAAACCAAGATCATAGGCGTTCTTGACGTTGACGGCCTTGACCGTATACCGCATGTCCGCGCCCGCACGGCAGGCATCGGAGCGTCCGTACCCGATGATCAAAACATCGGCAATGTCCTCTTGCTTGAGGATTTCGACAAGTTCGGTTTGTTGCAACACGCTTCGGCCATGGTCGGCGCGCTTGGCGAGAATTTCGCGCATCCGGTCAACATCAACCGTGGTGAACTTCACATATTTGCCGTTGAAGCAATGAGCGAGTTCTCGCTCCAAATCGCGCGCTTGAAATTCCAGTTCCTGAGGCGTGAAGAATCCGCTGTTGCCTGCGGGTCTCTCGCCTGCCGCGCTTCCCGCGCCAACCCCGGTCGCCGCGTCCCGCCCGCCGGCGGTGACGACAATCAAGTTCTCCGCCGTTACTCCCGGTGGTTCGGACTCCTTCTCCTCTTTTGTTGCTGCTCGGTTCATGAGAATGGCGATTCGGGGTGAGTCCTTTTCCTTGTACAATTGCTCGAAGCGGGCGCGGAACTGCACGCCGCCTTCTTCGGCAATCGATTCTTCGCAACTCGCAACAAATGTCGGCGCGGGCTTGTCCTTCGGGCTGACGCGCAGATTGAGGGCGCGGCCTTCCTCCTTGACGATCGTAATTTCGCATTGCAGAGCGTTGCCTAGATTGGTGACAAGCGACTCGGCCAAGTCATCCGAGCCGAGGGCGCGATCGTACGTGACTTCAAACTCGGAAACAGCATCGTGATTGCCTGTGTCCCCACTGTTTTTCTTGACTTCTCGAACGCCGGCAGTCTTTTTGAAGCAGCCGCGCGTCGCTACTAGATCTTCAGACTTCATCAATCCCAGCACGCGCACCGTCGTACGGAGCACATCACTGCTCTGGCGATCGGCAAAATCATCGATGAAGGCACGCGCTAGTTGCTCGCAATTTTCATTAATGTTCGGCTGACTAACGTCGCCGTACCAGTTGAATGATATTTCAAAGGCCATGCGGGCCCGGTCGAGCATCATCGACTCGACGATCACGCGCCCGGGGACGCCGTTCTTCGGATCATAGAGTCGAATAATGATGCCAAGTTCAGCCGTGAGGTTGCGCATCAAGAGATTGACCGCCTCCTTTTCGTTGCGGAGGTTGAGGGTGCCCTGCAACCGTTCCATGGCGAAGCGCAGGGCGTCATCCGCGACCATTTCAACGTCGGCAGATGGATGGTTGAGCACGCCCCGGAAAGAGGTTCGAATGCTGCCGCAGGTGCCGCCAGTATCGACGTTCCACAGGACATTCCCCGGGTCGTTGGCCTGCTGCGCCCCGGTCGCCCAGCCGCAGAGCACGAGAATCTTCGGCCGCTCGTCCCGTTTGTAAGCCTCCGCCCATTTTTCGATGTTCGGCTGCTCAGATTTCTTAGGCGACAATGGCTTCGCCGACTCCTTCTTCCCCTGCGCCAGAACTGGCGTTGCCAACAGCAATGAGGAAATCACGAAGGCAACGATTATCGAGAGGACGCAGGATTTCATGAGCAGACCTCCAAATCAGCATCGAAAGGGAACATCATCAACCTCCAGCCACTTCCTTTGATCAGCGCGCCGCACGCACTTCCAGCCGCCAGCGCGTGGCCTTGGAGGTCGTGGCGTTGGCCTGCAACTGCACCTGGCGCCGCGGCTCGACCACCTCAAAACGCTGGCCCGAGCGTCCGATCTCCATCCCGTTCTCATCGAACCAGCGGAACTCATACTGGATGCGCATCTGCACGTCGGCCTTGGATCGAATCGGCACTGCCACCCTCAACGGCGACTCCGCCGTGGGCTCGCGCAGAACGATGTTGTCGTAATCCGCGACCAAGTGTCGGTCGATTCCCTGTTCCAATGTTACCGCGGGATAATTGCTTCGCGGCAGCGGGTCAAGTTGCGCTGCGGGTGGCGCCTTCACGTTGTCGCAACCATAGAGGATCAAGGCCAACATCGCGCCGATGACAAGATTCTTCATGTGCGTATTCCGTTGAAACAACCTCTTCGTGCGCATGACTTTGATCAATTCCGCAAAACTGCCTGCGCGGATTGAACCGGATGCAGTTGTTGCATGAGCGATTTCACGCGATCGCTCTTGGGGACGTAGGAAGAGTGCTCCTGGCCAAACAGGCGCAGCGAACCGGCGCTTCCCGGAACTGGAGTGAAGAGCCAGTTGCCGCCCTCGAGAATGTGAAGGCCGAAGCCGCCATCCACGGCCGTATCGGCGAGGACAATGCCTTCCTCACGATAAATCTCGAGCAGATCATTCAGCGCCAACTCTCTCAGATAACCGCTCCGCTGATAAGCGCTGAGTGTCTCTTGAGTGGGCATGCGAACGCAGCGGCCGCCCAGGATGTACGGGAGTTGGTCTCCAGGCGCTTCGCCTGTGATGTCGTTGGAATATACGATCTGGCCGTTGGTCGTCCACGGTGCTGCGACCATGGGGAGGCGCAGGTATCGCAATTGGCATTCGCCGTGCGTTGGTGGGCTCAGTGTTGTGAGAAGCATTCGGCTATCCTGAACACCATCAACCATGACATCAACCCGCTGTGCGCGATCGGTAACGTTCAGAAGCGCGACGTAGGTCCGCTGTGGCAGAAATTCGCAATGGCGCGTGTCGGCCGCGGCGCTGGCTTTCATCAGGGCGCCGGCCAACAACATTCCCGCGCCCGCAAGTGCAGTCCCCGCATCTTGCTGATGCGCCCCGTAGGCGGTAACGCCTGCGCCAGCCGCCATCATGCCAGTGCCGATGTAGCTCTTGGCCTTACGCATGTCTTCAAGGTTGTTCCACTTCAGATCCTGGGCCAGCCGATCGACGTTCGTCGCGATTGGAAACTCCTGTCGCTGGTCCCCTATCGAAATAACCAAAGACCGATCGTCGTCTTGCAGGTCCGGCGGCATGGTGGACTTGAACATGGCAATGACGTTGTCCATCCCCGCGCCGTATTTCAACGGACCCGTTCCGTAGTCCACAACAAGAACAGTGTTGTAGTTGTCGTTGCGAATCTGATTGGCGAAAACATCCAGACGAGGCGCGATGCGGCTCAATCCGGCCAATGTTTCATCCAGTTCCGCCGTCAGACCCAAACGCCTGCAAGCGATGGACTTCAGAATGTAGCCGAGTTCAAAGTCAGAAACCTGCCGCTCATACTCAACGCCCAGATCATCAGGAGTGTTCGTGGCCTTCTTGATTTCCGCAGCCTGTTCGATCAGCAAACGTCGTCGTCGAACGGCTTCATCTTCATTGGCGGGCCGCTGTTTTTTGTTTTCAGCGACAAGTGAATCCTCTGTGGCGATCGCGGCATTGACGATTCCGCTGAAGTCGCGTAACAGAAACAGGGAGTTTTCCGAGGCCGCCCGCACGTTGCCCCAATCGTTGTGAAGGCCGTCGAACGAGGCAATGTAGCAGTAGGCCATGGCCTGCTCAAAAGGCTCGCCCTTCCAGATACGGGCATTCATTTCGGTGGTGAGAAACGCGCTGACCGTCTTGTCGGCGTTCAACCCCTGCATGCGAAGCGAATCGTACAGGCCATCAACCGTGTATTCGCTGGCTTGCGGCGTGCCGTCGGCCAGCGAAGCGATCACTTCCTTCATGCGATCGAGCACGAAGTTGCGATCCGTGGAATTACGCGTGCGCTTCGCATTCAATTGCATGCGCACCTGGCTGTAGTTTCCTTCCTTCATCCGCGAGATGAGAATTTCATCTCGCTTGTAACTGGCGCAGCCACCCTGAACGATGAACACAATGGTGAGAAGCAAGGCAAGTCGCTTGATCATGGGACGTATCCTTCTTCCAAGGGCTTGTATCAATCGGCGAGGATGCCGCGCGCGGCCCGGGCAAACTCCACAGTTCCGGCCCAGTCGATGCGATTGGTGTCGAGCGCCACCATTGAATAATTCATGAAGAATCGGTCGACGCGCTGGTTGGCCTTTCCGCTCCCATCGTCCGCTCCCGCTCGCACCATGGAGGCGAATTCAGCCCTGAGAATGTGCGTGGCCTGATCCTCAGCAGCCAAGGGCGGCACAGTAATGCCGCGGCGGCTGAGCAATGCCACATCCTCCGGCGACCACACCACATCAATCGCCTTCTCGTGCAGCAGGGCATCCACTTCGCCCAGGACGCGCGCCACCGCGATCCGCTGGTCGGACCGTGACAGCCGATCGCTCGAGTGGTTCACCATATCTCGCGGCCATAAACGGATGCGCGGCGAATCGGAGCTGCGATGGGCCATAAAATCGCTCGACGCCCACTGCTGCGCGATTTCCGAGGCGGACCATTGAATATCCGTTGATTGGTAGCGAGTCGTTTGCGCTGTCTTTCCACAGCCGGCGAGCGTCATCGAGCAAAGCGACAACGCCAATGCCGCTGTGCATCGGACCAGCGCCGTGATGATTGGGGCGTTCATAATTGCCTCGTTGAGAATCAGCGACGAATTTGCGATGAATCGAATTCGTGCAGGAACACACGTCGATTTGAAGCCAAGTGCGTTAGCGTCATTTCGGAGAAGTAATAACTTCGCACGCCGCCGCTGCGGGTTGATTCGCCGAAGAAGCCGTTCAGAAGGTATGTGATTTCCGGATCGTAGTGCACGCCCTGCGACGTCGCGGTCCCTTCGTTGAGGCGGTCCGGCAGATCAGGCTGCCCAAGGCGTTCACGCTGAGCATTCATGGTTTCCGGCGCCTCCAAGATATCCGCTTCCGCTCGAACGATGTCACTGTTCGTCAGTTCCGCCAGAACGCGGCGCTGCGCGATGTAGAAGTCGCCCGCGGGAGTATGCGTGCGATTCTCCAAGGCCCCGATCAAGATCACAACCTTCGTGGGTGAATTCTTGATTTCTTCGATCGATGCGATGCGATCGACCAGCGCTTCCGCCACTTTTTCTGAGTATTCAATGAGCGTGGGAGCGGAAATGGCTTGATCAAGTTCGTCAGCGCGAGTCGAACTGGATGGGTCCATCCGCCCGCCCGTGTTGCCTTTCTCCGGTCCACAGGATGAAAGCACGATGACGCTCAAACAAATAGAAGCGGCCAGCGTGATGCGGGCGACACCGTGACGATGAACTTTAGTTGCTACCACTGCAATCCTCCTTGAAATGATCGCCGAGTCTAATTCCCCACTCACCGGCTGTAAAGGGGCACAGCTCGTTCATGTCGAGTCTTCTATTCGCAGGCCGGGACAACAGAAAAGCAACACAACCGGCCAAGATCGCAGTATTCAACACCGGAAGGCGATCCGCTTCGTAACACAATCGCTTGAATTGGCTCATGCCAAATGTCTGCATAGTGGACTCTTTGGGAGATATGCCGACCGGCCCGCGTTGCATGTTGCAGGCGTCAGAAGCTGATTGTATGACACTGCGTAACTTGTTGTGCAACAAGCACTTACCCGATTTTGTGGTTCAATGACTGTGACAAAACTGCCACCAGAAACCTCATTTTACTCCCCTGACATCCCTGCTATTCGGTAGAGATATATGGGCTCTCCAAGCGACAGGTCTAGAACCTGTTCCGAAACCCTTAATTCACCGTTGATCCGCGCAGATCAATCCGCGAACCGCGCAAGCGGAATCAAGAACCTCGCCGGCCGTGCGTTAGACGGCGCACGCTCGCCATGGAACGGCGTGAGCCGTACCGCGAACCGCGCAGGCCGCGCAGGCAGGATGCGGCGACGGTGCGCCCCCCGCACATGCTCAACGCGGCGTGACGTGGGGGATACGATGTTGTCGTGAAACGACGCCTGTTCAAAGTCGCGGTGTTCCTGCTGATGGGCGCGATCGTCAACGTCGCGGTGGCGTGGAGATGTGCGCTTTGGCTAAATCCATTTGATTGGCCGCAAGGTCCATTCGGAACTGATGCAAGGCAAAATGAGTATGAGCATTGGTCGTGCTACCGCAACGATGTAGCGGGTGCGCAAGCGCGAATGTATACGCCAAGCGTTGGCTTGAACTTGGACGATGCGCTTGGAATGCCAAGCCAATCGCCTTCGTTACAGGAATGCCGTGCGCCATGGGAGGCTTCTGAAGTATTGGACGACACAGTTCACACAATCTTTGATGCAAGAGGGTGGCCGTGTGTCTGCATGTGGTCGAGGCTCGTCCTGAGTCGGAGGCCGTCACAATGCGATTACGGCATACAAACAGGACTGTCGGCTCGCATGACGGCGAATGGCGGAACTATTCCAAGATGCCTGCCACTAGGTCTCATTGGCGACCGCTTCGCGATCAACACGGTGTTCTATGGCGTGATTTTGTGGGGATTGTTTACAGCGCCGTTCGCGCTGCGCCGCCGACGGCGCATCAAGCGCGGCTTGTGTCCGCAGTGCGCGTATCCGGTTGGCATAAATGAGCGATGCACCGAATGCGGCGCGGCAGTGAAGACGCTCAACGCGGCGTAGCTCACGTTTCGCCGGCCATCGGAATCTTCACGCCTAACTGATCGCTCGCAAGCGAAGCTCGTCGGCCAGTTCACGAAGAACCCGATCACCGTGAACCTTCAAGCAGACCAATGTCCGCAAGAAGGCGACGCACTGCGGTTCAAATGGGGGGCCGCTGGGTCGAGCGCCGCGGCGACGGCGGCCGCTGGCGCGTGCCGGTGAGCATGAGGTTTTGGGATAGGTAACTCATCGGCTATTTCACGTGTTACGCTGCCGTGACAGCCTGGCGAAGCCAGCCCTGGGTAGCATGGATCAGCCTTTTCAGGAGCTCCACCATGATGAGCCGTGCATGCATTCATATTGTATTCGCCTGTGCCCTGGCTTCGATTGCGCTGGGGATGAAAGCAACCGCCGAAGGCCCGCCAGGGGTCGTTGTTACAACGCGTACTGGCCGCGTGGCTGTCAATCTCCAGGGCCGAACGCAAATCACGATCGCGCCTCGACAGGTATCCATACCTTCGCCCGACGGGAAGCTCACGCTCTTTGTTCGCGAGCAAGCGCCCGCGGGATTGTGCCTGGCCTCAGTTCAACCTGATGGCTCGCACGGCGAGGTGCGTCATCTCATCGACGCTTCCGAAAAGCCTGCTGACATCCAGTGGCTCGCAGACAGCCAGCGCTTCGTTTGTGCATACGGGGAGCATTGGTCCATGCAGGTGTATCTCATGGAGATTACGGCAGAAAAAGTCACGGCAACACGGCTCAGCAATGGTCTCAAGCGATCATACTCGCCGCGCGTCAGCAGCGATGGCCAGATCGCCTGGCTGACATGGAAGGACAGCAAGCTCAAGCAAAGCTTCATTGATCTGAATGTCATTGCAAATCCTGGCGGGGCGCCGAAGCCACTTGTGCAAGACGAGGATATCACCGCGATTGCCTGGAGCCCTGATGGCAAGCGCATCGCCTACAGCGAGCGTGGCGAGCTGAATATCATGGAGGTCGCCACTGCTCAACAGCAATCGCGCAATTACACCGCTGTTGATGAGAAGCTTTATGCGCATCACGCGGTGAGCCTGGCGTGGTCGCCCGATGGCGAGTCGCTTGCGGCGGTGCTGAAGTTCAGCGGTGGACGGTCGTTTGCGCATGGCGACGATCCGCCGGTGATCCTTGGCGATCGCAATGCATTCATCATTCCAGTTGAGCCTGAAGGTCAAGCAACAGCTTTGAGCTTTGACAGTGAAACGCTCACGATCGAGTGGCGAACAGCCGCAGACTCGCCAGGTACGCTTGAAGGCCAGGGCTGAACGGCGGCCAGGCGGCGAGCCACCCATGCCAAAGATCGCTCGCAAGCGAAGCTCGTCGGCCGGTCTACGAAAAAACCCGATCAACATGAACTTTGAGCAGAAGAACGATCGCACGAATGCGACGTACTGCGGTTTAAGTGGGGAACCCGCCGGGTCGGCCGCCGCGGCAACCGCGACCCGTGGGAAAGGGATTCCCCTATCCTCTTCTCGCCCCTCCCCCCCCGGGGGGGCGAAATCGAAATCCTCAGGCGAATAACGCAGATGGAACGAACAACGTCCTACCCGCTTTTGTTTCATTCCCGGCGCGAGGGTGATTAATCCCTCAGCCATTGATCTCAATCCCCGCGCCATTGGCGCACGCCAGAGCGCCGCGTGCGCCGTTCCCCGCGGCATTGGCGCGCCAGGCGCCGGCTTTTGCGCCATTGCCACCACCATTAATAC
>CAMPIL010000153.1 GCA_946886375.1 uncultured Phycisphaerales bacterium | reverse complement strand
GTATTCACGACTCGTCCCGACACCATCTTCGGCGCGACGTTCATGGTCGTTGCGCCGAAAATCGTGTCGGGACGAGTCGTGAATACCGTCAGCGATGCAATCCGCCGGGCAGGGCCAGCGGCGATTGGAAATTGAATCTCCGCGCCCTCGCTGCGGCCGATCCATTCAGCCTGTTGCGTGCGCGTGGATTCCGGCCACTTCACCAGGTCCAGATCGTTGAGCAACCGGTCGGCATAGGCGGTGATGCGGAACATCCACTGCTTCAGCGGCTTGCGGTACACCGGGTACCCGCCGCGCTCGGACTTGCCGTCGATGACTTCCTCGTTCGCCAGCGCAGTGCCCAGTTTCGGACACCAGTTCACGGTTTGCTCGGCGAGATAGACGAGACGCTGATGATCGATGAATTGCCGCTTCTGTTGTGGTGAGAATCTTTTCCAATCGGCTGCGGCGATGCCGCAAGCGTCGCAGCCGGCGTCGAGCGCGGCGATCAGCTCGGCGATTGGCCGCGCCTTGTTTTGCTCGACGTCATACCACGCGTTGTACGCCTTCAGCCAGATCCACTGCGTCCACTTGTAGTAATCGGGATCGATCGTGGCGAACTCGCGCGACCAGTCGTAGGAGAAACCAAATCGCTTCAACTGCCTGCGAAAGGTGTCAATGGCGTTGCGCGTGGTGATCGCCGGGTGCACGCCGGTCTGGATCGCATATTGCTCGGCGGGAAGGCCGAAGGCGTCCCATCCCATCGGGTGCAGAACATTGCGGCCTTTGTGCCGCATGTACCGCGCGATGATGTCCGTCGCGGTGTAGCCTTCGGGATGCCCCACGTGCAAGCCCGCGCCGGATGGATAAGGGAACATGTCCAGCACGAAGTACTTCGGCTTGGAACTGTCGAACCCAGCTTCGCCGGGATTGAGTGCGCGGAACGTCTCCTGCTGCTCCCATTGCGCCTGCCACTTGAGTTCGACGGCGTTGGCCAGTTTCGCGGTGTAGCGGAAGGGATACTCCGTGTCGCCGGAAAGCGGCTGAGCCGACTGGGATGTCGTGTGCGAAGTCATGGCTGCAAAGTCATGGTAGTTGTTCGCCGCCGACTGCGTGATGTCAACGAACAACTCCTGCCGCCGACAACGTCAATCATTTGGATCGTGCCGGCGCCGCAGCCGCCCGCTCGTTCTGGGTCTGAATCTGCTTCTTGTCCAGTTCCGAGAGGTACTTCTTGCAGTCGCCCACGAGGTAGAAACTGCCGGTGACGACGATGAGGTCATCGCGACCCACGGCCCGGCTGGCCAAGTCCAGCGCCTCGGGCAGGGTGCGTGCCACCTGGCTCATTTTGCCGGATTTTTCGGCAAATTCCCGTTGCAGTTCATCGGGGTCGGCCGCGCGGGGATTGCTCTTGGCGCGGGTGAAGATGATCTTGTCGCCGCCCAGGGCGACCTTTTCCAGCATCGCCGAAATGTCCTTGTCCTCGCAGCAGCCGAAGATGCACACCATGCTGTCGTAGGGCACGTGCGCGCCGACGCAGCGCATCAGCGCGCCGACCGATGCGGCGTTGTGCGCGCCATCCACCAGAATGCGCGGCTGATCCCACAAGAGTTCCATGCGCCCCGGCAGGCTCGTCCTGGCCAGGCCTTCATGCAACTGCGCTTCGGGAATGTTGAAGCCAGAGGTCTTCAGTGAATCCACCGCGGCCAGCGCCAAGGCGCAGTTGAGCGCCTGGTGTTCGCCCGGCAACGGCACGGGCAGGTGCATGAACTGGCTGCTCTGGGTGATCAGGCACACACGCGTGTGCGGGCCAAGGTCATCCGTCGCTCCAAATCGGAAACTGAACTCGATGTCCTTGTTGATGACCTTCAGCGGCGCGCCGATTTCATCCGCGGCGCTCTTGAGCGCGACTTCTGCATCGCGCGGCTGCTCGATGGTGAACGCCGGCACGCCCCGCTTGAATATCCCCGCCTTCTCGCGCGCGATCTTGTCCAGCGTTCGCCCCAGCAGGTGCGTGTGGTCGTAGTCGATCTGCGTGACGATCGACACCTCCGGCCGGATGACGTTGGTGGAATCAAGCCGCCCGCCCAAGCCGACCTCGATCACAGCAATATCGACGGCCTGCTCGGCGAAGTACTTGAACGCCATCGCCGTCACCAGTTCAAAGAACGTGGGCTCGAAGTCCATCTTCTCCGCGACTTGCGCGACCTGCTTGCCAAGTTCGGTGAACTCGGTCTTGCCGATCCACTGCCCATTGATCGCAATTCGCTCGCGAATGTCGGTCACGTGCGGGCTGGTGTACATGCCCACGGCGTAACCGCAGCCCTGCAACATCGATGCGATCATGGCGACCGTGGAACCCTTGCCGACGGTCCCGGCGACATGCACCATTTTGACCTGCTCGTGCGGATTGCCCAATTCCTCCAGCAATCGCCGCATGCGATCGAGTTTGAACGTTTTCTCGTCGTAGCGGATGATGCGCATGCGTTCGTAGTCCACGCGATCCAGCAGGTAACGAACGGCATTGGGAAACGTGGTGATTTCAACGGCGGGCGAACTGCGGTCAGCGGCCGCTCGCCGGGAGGGGGTTGGCTTTGCCATGGAACATGCAGTTTATCAGGATCGTCCTCCGCATTCAAACGCTTCGCCGTAACCCGTGCTGCGCAAAGGATTTAGCGGCGCGAGGCTTTTTCACAAAACTTGACGGCATCCAAGTGGTGGCGCGCGACGCCTGCGGCGGGTCGGCGCGCGTTGGCGTACCATCAACCCGGCGATTCGGCCGCATATCGCGGGAGTTGAAATGAAGGTGAACTTGGCCGCGGCGTTCGCGGCGTTGGCGATTTCGTTTGCGTGTCTGGCGCAGGAATCACGACCCGACCAGAGAACCGCAGGTGCCTGGACGCCGCTGCAGCACGCAGCCCTGATGGGCGATGCCGATGCCGTGCGGGCCCAGATTGCTGCGGGAGCGAATGTCGACCAGCCTGTCAGCGAAGCCGACACCGGCATGCATGGCATGACGCCGCTGACGCTTGCGGTGAAACGAGGCTCAGTTGAGTGCGTGCGCGTGCTGCTGGATGCGCGTGCCGACGCTACGCTGCGCGATGCGCAAGGCGAGACCGCGCTGCACCACGCTGCGGATGGTGAATCGCTTGAGATCGTGCGCGCTGTGCTTGATGCAGGCGGCGATGTGAGTGCGCAGGACGCCTCCGGCAACACGCCGCTGATGCGGGCCGCGTGGCGGAACCGCTGCGAGACGATCGAGTTGCTGCTGGCTCGCGGCGCACCTCCAAATGCCGCCAGCAGAACGGGCTGGACCGCGCTCATGTCCGCAGCCAAGGCCGGCTCCGACAGGTGCATTCAGATCCTGCTCAACGCCGGCGCGAATGTGGAAGCCCAGTGGAACGAGGAATCCACCCCATTGCTGATCGCCAGCGCGTTTGGCTCAGTGGAAGGCGTGCAGGAACTGCTGAACGCGGGAGCAAACGCCAGTCACGCCGATCGCAATGGCATCACTGCCCTGCATCATGCCGCCATGCGCCAGGATTCGCAGAAGGCAAGCGCGTTGATCGCCGCGAAGGCGAACATCAATGCGCGCACCACGCTTGGCCTCACGCCGCTGATGATGGCGGCGATGTACGGCGACACCGCCACGGCCGGCGCGCTGCTGGCGGCGTCGGCGAACCTGGAACTCACTGACGAGAACGGTTACACCGCGCTGCTGTGGGCGGCTCAGTATGGGCAGACGGAACTCCTGCGCATGCTCATCGCCGCAGGCGCGGACGTGAACCACCGCGGCAACGATGGCGTCGCCGCGCTGGCGCTCGCCGCAGCCTTCGACGATCCGGCCGCGGTGCGCGCATTGATCCAAGCCAATGCAGAAGTCAACGCACAAGACGCACATGGCGGAACAGCGCTGATGGCGGCCGCGGCGTCGTCGTCAGACAAATCCATTTCGGTTTTGATTGACCATCGCGCGCCGCTTGAAACGCGCGATCTCTTTGGAAGAACGGCGTTGCATTGGGCGGCGGAAACCGCAGAAGAGCAAACCGTGCATCTGCTGGTCGACGCCGGCGCAGATGCCGACGCCGCCGATGCTCGCGGCTGGACTCCGCGCGAGGTGGCAAATGTTCGAGCAGACTCGAGCGCGGCATCAGTTCAGAAAGCCCTGGACCCGCGATAAAACGGTTCGGTTTGCGGCTGATTCCGCTCTCCCTTGCGTGGCCCGTCGCGGTACACTGACGCTGTGCTGGGTGACGTGGACAAGGTATTGATCAGTCGAGACCGCATTGCGAAGCGCATCCGCGAACTGGGCGCGGAAATTCGCCGCGATCTTGACGACCTGAGCCGCGATGGCGAGATCGTGGTGGTGCCGATCCTCACTGGCAGCATCATTTTTGTTGCCGACCTCATGCGCGAACTGCCCAACAAGATGCGCATCAGCGTGATTGCCGCGAGCAGTTATCCGGACAAATCCACTCGCAGCACAGGCGTGACACTGGGCGACGCCGTGCCGGGCGATTTTGCGGGCAAGCACGTGCTGATCGTCGATGACATTCTGGATTCGGGCTCGACGATCCGCCTGATCCGCGAGGTGATCGGCGGACGAAATCCCAAGTCCGTGCGGGCCTGCGTGCTGCTGCGAAAATCCATTCCCTCGGCGATGCAGACCCCCTGTGAATACGTTGGATTCGACATTCCGCCGGAATTTGTTGTCGGCTACGGTCTGGACTACGACAATTACTATCGCAACCTGCCGGACATCGTTACGCTGAAGAAGGAAGTGATGTGAAACAGTCGACGATCAACTTGCGAGTGCCGATGAGCGCTCTGACGCGCCGCCGTGCGGATCACGCATCACGGCGAGCGAACTTCAGGCGTCCCTCGTTTTTGGCGCCGCTTCCGTCCAGCCCACGGCCCCAGTGCTTTGCTGAAGTCACCGCCATGCCCGTGGCCGCGCCCGCGGCGTCGCTGACGCGCGACCTGGTGTCGGAGGATGAAGTCATCATCCTGCTTCTGCGCCCGAGTTTATGGTACGTGTTTCTTTCTTCGCTAGGCGGACTGTTGTGCATCGCCCTGGTCACGTTCGCGCTGGCGTACATGGCCAAACTTCCATACATCGGCTGGAGCGACGGGCAGGCCTTCGCGCTGGGCATCGGCCTGGCGACGCTGCGCGTGGGCTGGCAGTTTCTGGAATGGCTCAGCCGCGTCTACGTGCTCACCGACCGGCGCGTGGTCTGCCGCTCGGGCGTCTTGCGCATGAGCGTTTTCCAAACTCAATTGAAGAACATTCAGCACACGAGTGTCTTCGCATCGCTCCGCGAGCGCACGACGGGGCTGGGAACAATCGGCTTCGCCACCGCGGGCAGTGACACCTTCGAGGCGTTCTGGACGATGATCCGCAACCCCTTCGGCGTCCACAAAATCGTGGTCGAGGCGATTGAACGGTACGGGCGGTGATTGAGAATCTCCGCTCGCATGGGTGAGCCGCTCGCGGCTTCGCATGGGGCCGTGGCCCAGAGCACGCACAGCCGTAAGCGGCATTCGCCCAAATCACTCCTCCGCCGGGGCGCGGGTGTTCATGTATTCGATGATCGATTCCTGCCCCACGATCGTCAGGTCCGCTGGCCGGTCGCGCAGATCGACGAACACTGCCTTGTGATCGACGCGCAGCGCGGCCATGAACCGCGGCGTGTGGCCCAGCGCCAGGTGCGTGTCCAGCGAGCCGTCATCCACGAAGAACACCGGCCGGCCGAGCGTGAGTTGCGAGACCGTCACGTTGCTCATCGCCATCGCCGTCGCAATCACCGCCAAGCCGAAAAAGCACGTGCTCGCCGACAGCGCCCGCAGCCAGACGGGAATTGACAATCGCATGATGACGATCACCCATAACGCCGCGGCGATTGCCGCAAGCGCATCCATGCCGCCTGCGGTTTGCAGCTTTGTGAGCCATTGCTCCGCAGCCATTGGAGAAAACGGCAGCCCATCGATGTACCCGGCACGGAGCGGCGACGCCGCCCACCACACGACCGCGGCTGCATTGATCGCGGCGAATATCGCGCCGGTGAACGACAGCACCACGACTTCAGATTTTGGCTTGGGACCGCCGGGCAGCGCGGGCTTCACCGCGCCCAGAATCGCTGCGGGAATGGCGATCATCGCAAAGCCGAGCATCAGCCACATCGGCTGCTCCATGCCGGAGATGAGAATCGTGCCCGGCAGCGAGATCAGCATCATTACGCCAGCCGCAAGCCCACCCGCGCCCTCCACCAACAAATCCGGCACGCGGACCGCCGGGGCAAACCCCAGGCGGAAGCCGAGATATCCCATGAGCCAGAGGGCCGCGAGCGATCCCACACCGATCACCACGCCGTAGGCCAGACGCAGCGCATCGCGATTGGGTTCATCGCTTTTGCGCACGGATTTGACCGGCTGGCGGACCAGCAGAATCTTGGTCTTGGCGCCGGGCGCCTGCGCTTTCACAGGCATGCTGCGAGGTGTGGTGCGCGCGATGTTGGGCATAACTTGGGAGGGCAAGCGCTCGGCGGACTGGCCAATGATACGGCCAGAGTTCCTAGGGGTGAAACGCAGGGACGCAGCAACCCGGTTGAGCGGATGCGCTTCACCCAGCCGCCGGCCGCGCGCGGGAACGATCGATCACGCCGGGCTGGGAACGGTCTCCAACACCTGCTGCACGATTCGGCGGGTGGTGACAGTGTCGCCGGCGTGCATGTAGGTTTTGCTGATGACCCGGTGGGCGCACACAGGCAGGACGTTGGAGACGATGTCCTCCGGCACGCAGTAGTCGCGGCCGTGAAGAACCGCTGTGGCCCGCGCCGCCTGCGCGATCGCCAGCGCGCCGCGCGGGCTCACGCCGATCTGCAGGTCATCGTTCTCGCGCGTCGCCCCGGCCAGGGCGATAATGTAATCCACCAGCGCGCGATCCAGGCGCACCTGGTCGGTGCGCTCCTGCAGGTCAATCACCTGCTGCGAGGTCATCACCGGCTGCAGTTTGGTCAGCGTGGTGCGGGCCGGCTGCTTCTGAATGATGCGCGATTCGTCATCGGGTGCGGGATAGCCAAGGTTGATTCGCATCAGGAACCGGTCGAGTTGGTTTTCCGGCAGGAAATACGTGCCTTCGAATTCATACGGGTTCTGCGTCGCCGTCACCATGAACGGCTGGGGCAGCGGATAGGAAACGCCATCGACGGAAATGGACGTTTCGCTCATCGCCTCCAGCAGCGCGGATTGGGTGCGCGGCGTGGTGCGGTTGATTTCATCCGCGACGATGATGTTGTGAAAGATCGGACCGTGCTTGAACTGGAAACTCTTGGACTCGCGGTCGAACACCGTCACGCCGATGATGTCCGTTGGCAGGAGGTCCGGCGTGCACTGGATGCGCGTAAAGGAACATTGGATCGACTTGGCCAGCGCGTTGGCGAGGACGGTCTTGCCCACGCCGGGCACGTCCTCGATCAGCACGTGACCGCGCGCCAGCAGGCAAACGATGATCCGGTCTACCGCAGCGGTGTTCCCCATGTACACCGAGGTGATGTTGTCGCGCAGGCGTTGGATGAGTTCAATGCTCATGCGGAAATCGCGGAGAAGTCCCGGTGTTGTGCTGCGTAAACCGGCGGCCAAGTATAACAGTTTAGTGGTGCGGGCGGCTCGACCGGCTGATGCCGACGTGAGGCCGAAGCGGCGCACCCAAGAACAAATCAGGTCAACTTGTGTAGCATGATGGTGCGAGCCGGGAGAGAGCAGGAGCCATGACGCTTGAGCTTTGCACCGCGCGATCCGGCTGAACCCTTGATTCCACCACAGTGGGCGCAGGCGGTCGTGCTGGACTCGCTGCACTGCCGAAAATGCGGATACAACCTGCAGGGCTTGAGGGCCGATGGTCGTTGCCCGGAATGCGGCACGGACATCTGGATGAGCGTGCAGCACACGGTTGATCCCACCGCCAGCCGGCTGCCTTCGCTTCGCAACCCGCGCGCCGTCGGCGACTCGCTGCTCGTTCTGACCTTGTGCATGTTGGCGGGCATGCTGCTGCTGCTGGGGCCCAGCATCGGCGGATTGATCGACTCCAGCATCGGCAACAGCGTGCGATTCTGGTCCACGAGATTTCCCGCGCTGTCATGGTGGTCGGCGCTGCTGCTGGTCATTGCCGGATTGTGGGCGGTGCGCAAGTTGGCCCCGCCGCGCGGCAGCGAACCTGGCGGGACGGTCTGGGACGACATTTGGCGCATTGCGCTTGGCCTGGTCGGCTGGCTGTTCTTCAGTTGTCTGTGGGTGCTGTTCAACGAAAACTCGTCCATCGGCCTGCGCCAGACGATCGCGCTGCATTCGGGAATTGTCGTGTTCGCGATCCTCGGCC
>CAMPIL010000152.1 GCA_946886375.1 uncultured Phycisphaerales bacterium | reverse complement strand
CCAGAGTGGTGACGGCGAGCACGAACCGCTCCCCAAGTTGATCGAAGCCGGCTGCGGCTTTGCGGTTCTATCGCGACAACTCGATGCCGTCTGCGCCGCACACTCGCTCGGCCCGCAGTCGCGTCTGATAGGCAGACTCCTCGCTGGTGACATAGAGGACGCGCTGTTCGCACTTGGCGAGTTTTCCCGCAGCCTGCAGCATGAGGGTCGATTTTCCAATGCCCGGATCGCCGCCCAGCAGCACCACGGAACCTGGCACCAATCCGCCACCCAGCACGCGATCCAACTCGCCGACGCCGGTTGGCAGGCGGGAGAAATCGGTGCTCTGGATTTCTGGCAATGGTGTGGCGAGGGCTGCGGATGCGACGGAAGTGGCTGGACCTTCCGTGGGAACTCCAGCGCTTTGCGCGACCCAGGACTCCGCGAGGCCTGCGTGGACAGCCTCTTTCATGGGTTTGGGTTCGATGAATTTCTCAAGTGCATCCCACGTGCCGCAGTCGGGGCATTTGCCCAACCATTGCGCCTGGACGCCGCCGCAGGAGCGACAGATGTAATGCGTGCGAGCCTTTGCCATAACTAGAGTGTACCGCTGACGCCGTTGAAACCACATTGCCCCCAGGCCATAACACATCAGTCCGCTTTGGAGAATCCCATGCGAAACCTTGGCGCGTGCTTCCTGATCCTTTCATTCGGTCTTGCTTGCCGCGTTCAAGCCGATGATCGTGTGCAATGGCTTTCCGATCATGCCGTCGCAATTCAATCCATTGATCCCGACGACGATGCCGATTTCACCGACCTTCAGCCGCTGAAGAAACTCATCGGCGACGCCCGGCTGGTTGTCCTGGGCGAGCAGAGCCATGGCGACGGCGCGGTGTTTCTCGCAAAGGCACGGCTGGTCAAGTTCCTTCACCAGGAGATGGGCTTCGACGTGCTGGCGTGGGAATCGGGCATGTTCGATTGCAGCGAGGTGCAGCGGGCCATGCGCGACCCTGCCGTGCCGATGGATGAGGTGTGCAAGCGAGGCGTCTTCGGCATCTGGACCGCCAGTGCGCAGGTGCGGCCGACGCTTGAGTACGTGCGCGAATCGATCAAGTCTGAGCGCCCGATCGAAACCTGCGGGTTCGATCACCAGTTCTCCGCAGGCGCAGCGACGCGCTGGCCGCAGGCGATGCTCACCTACTTCGACGCCGCGGACCCCGCACTGCTTCCGGGCGAGGTGCGGCAGGCTCTTGAATCAGGCATCAAGCCGATCTTCGAACGCGATGCCGCGAACCTCCAGCAGTTGCAAACGATCCTTACCAGACTCGCCTCGCTGATGGATGAACATCGCGAAGCGCTGACCAAGACCCACGGCGAGGAGTCGTTCGTGTTCATGCGCCGCTGTGCCGATGACACGATCGTCAGCGCGAAGTCGATGGCGGAGTTTCTCGCCGGCGGCGAACGGCCTGCGGCTGTGCTCAACAACACGCGCGATGAGCGCATGGCAGAGAACCTGGTCTGGCTGATGAATGAGAGATACAAGAACCGAAAGGTCATTGCGTGGATGGCGACGTTCCACGGGGCCCATGACATTCAGAAGATTCGCCCCGCCATGAACGCCGCCTTGTACGACGGCGTGGTCAACTGCGGAACGGCGGCGCACAAAACTCTCGGCCGCGCGATGTACACCATCGGATTCACCGCCGCCGATGGAAAGGCCGGCAACGTGTGGGGCCGCAGCACGATGGACCTGCCCAAACCCAGCGCGGATTCGCTGGAAGATCTGTGCCTGAAGACCGGCAAGCCGTTTCTGTTCATCGATTTCAAGTCGCTGCCGCAGGACCACTGGCTGCGAGGCGAGCTGGTGTCGCGCCCGCTGGGGTATGGCGAGATGATCGCGATCTGGCCCAACCAGATGGATGCGATGTGCTACATCAAGACGATGTTCCCCAGCACGCGCGAGAACGCGCTGCCGGAGTACGCGCGGATTCGCGCCGATCAGCCCTGACTCACCGCCGGTTCCGCCGCATGCGGTGCACCCATCGTCCGTACTCAAGCATTGCGGCGATTCGCTGTCGCCGCGTGGTGGTGCGCGACGGGTCGGAACCAAACGCCGTCTCATAGCGCCATCGCCAGTACCTGCCGCGCAGTTTGCATCGCGTTTTCACGGCAAGCCGCAGCAGTTCCCACACGCCGGCAATGGTTTGCAGTGCGTGCCTCATGCGCGCTGAATCTGTTGACGAGCGGTCATGTGCGCGATTGTACGGTTCTCATGCCGAACATGCGGCGCAAAGCGCCGCTTGACCAGCCACGCTGCGCCGCAATAGAGTGTTGCCATCATCTTCTGATTGATGCTCTGGCAGACGCCGATCGAACCTCCGACCGATCGGCGTCTGTGTCATGCAAGGTGCTTAATCTGATCAAGCGGCGCGTTCGCGCAAAATCGCATCGCGGGTATCGGCACGATCACAACCTCATCGGTCACCGCTCACCCGAAGTGATTTCAGCCAGCGCACGCGGATCGCTCGGCGCGGTCGACGCGTCGCGGTCGTTCAAGGGACTGAATCGGCTGCCGATCAGCGGAATGCGCCGGTTTGCGCTGGCCTGCCGCGGCAGCATGGGATAGACGATCCAGATCACCGCGATCGTCGCCAGCGACGCCAGCCACATCCAGTCGTGCACCCAGCCCATGTACACCATGAAACTGGTCACCAGCAGCAGTAAGAGCGCGGCGGGAATCATGCCTTCCCACGACAGTCGCATGAGTTGATCGAAGCGGAAGCGCGGCAGGGTCCAGCGCACCATCATCGTCAGGCAAATGACCAGGAACGCCTTGCCCAGCACGATGCCGAATTGCAGCAGGATCATGCCGATTCCGCCGCCCAGCGGAAGATCGGGCCCGATGCCGATGGGGTTGAGGGACCATCCGCCCAGGAACAGCGTGACGAAGAACGCGCTGCCCACGATCATGCTCACGTATTCGCCCAGGAAGAACATCGCCCACTTCATCGATGAATATTCCGTGTGCCAGCCGCCGACGAGTTCAGCCTCGGCCTCGGCAAGATCGAACGGCGCGCGGTTGGCCTCGGCGAGCATGGCGGTGTAAAAGAGAATCGCCGCGAGCGGCTGATGCAGGATGAACCACTGATTGCCGTGTCCCATTTGCAGCGCGACGATTTCATCGGCCTGCACGGTTCCTGCGGTGAGAATCAGGCACAACAGGGCGAGGCCCATCGGGATTTCGTAACTGATCATCTGTGCCGATGCGCGCAGCCCGCCGAGAAATGAATACTTGCTGTTGGACGCCCACCCGCCCAGCGCCACGCCATACACGCTCATCGACGTCACCGCGATCAGGTAGATGATGCCGACGTTGATGTCGGCGACCATGACCTTCACGCTGTGGCCAGCGATGTGCAGTTCGCCGGCCCAGGGGATGATCGCGAAAGCGACCATCGCGGTTATCACGGTCAGGCCGGGAGCGATGATGAACAGCCACTTGTCGGCTCCGCGCGGGATGAAGTCTTCCTTGAGGAACAGTTTGAGGCCGTCGGCAATCGGCTGAAGCAGGCCCAGCGGTCCCACGCGATTGGGGCCAAGGCGGTCCTGCGCCCAGGCGGAGAGTTTCCGTTCCAGCAGAATCAGGTACGCCGCCGCGCCTAGGCACACGTGGATCACCACGAGGATCACGATGATGGATGTGACCAGTTGGGCGTTGTTGGAGAGGAAATCGGTCAACCAAGTTGGCATGAACGCAAGTCTATCACGGATCGTGCGTCCAATGCCACGCGTCAACGGAGGCAGCCATCAAACGCCCAATGTGCGCACACGTGCATTGCGCACTTGCTGGCCCACCTGCTCGATAATCTGCTTGGCGACCTGGTTCGGGCTGTAGCCGCCGGGCAGGCGGACGTAGGGTTTGCCGTATCTGCGGCAAAGTTCATCGACGTTTTCAAAGGAGTGACTGGCCCAGCGGATCGCCAGCATGACCAAAGCGGTTTCAGGCCGGGCGATGGCTGACTCGAACATGTAATGAGACTGATGGTGAGCCGCGGGAACCCAGCGCAATTCCGCGAGGTGAAGGTCTCGTTCCAAGGCGCGCTTGGACTGCGGCCGCACCTGTCCGCCGATGAGCACGATCACCTGTCCCTCCAGCAGGGCGGCGACTTCGGCGACCTCGGGCGAGACGGCGCGCTGCCGCGGCTCGGCTGAGTCATCGCTTTCGCGCGCACCAAGGTACTCATCCACCGATTCCATCACTCGCTCGACATTGGGCGGAAACTCGTATCCATCCGGCGCCTGATCGATGATGGGAACCATCAGATCGCGAATCTCAACATCCGACGGCGGCACGCCCATGTCCACCAGGGCGTTGATGGCCTCAACGAACTTGCGCCAGTCCGCCAGCGATTCCGGTCCGGGGTTGGCTTGAAGAAAGCGCGCGTGATAACGGGCCTTGCCCAGCATCGCGCGTTTTTGCGAGCCCTGCTGACGGAGATCGCTCAAGCGCGTTCGCAGGGTGTTGAGGCGATGCGTCAGATCGTCGGAGTCGGCGAAATCGGCTGGATCCTCCAACTTCATGTGCCGCGGCACAAGCACGCGATCCTCGCTGGTTCGTGTGCGAAGCCAGCGAAACGCTTCTTCCTGATCGCTGTCGCTGTACAAGGCGTCGACTTCCAACGCGGCCCGCAGCGCGGACTGGGCTTGGGCCAGCAGCGTGTACGCCTCCAACAGCCACTCCCCGCCATGCGGCCCATCACGGTGGATTGAGTGGGCCAGTTCCGCAGCATGGGCAAGATTGCGGTAAGCCTGGGCATACTGCGCCATCCGATGCGAAGCCGGAACCGAAAGGCGGGGATTCAGCGGCCAGACGTAGCAGTTGGGCAACGCGCGGGCACGAGCGATGATGTCATCGTAACTGGCCTTGCGACGAGTATGGTCGGCGTAGTCGTCCTCCCACTGCTCGCGGTAGTGCGCTGCCCAGTCACATCCCTCGGCCTTGATGAGGCAGCGCGTGTTCACCGTGGCCATGTCCACCGGAGCCATCGGCGCGGGAATGGGCGAAGATGTGTTGACCGACCAGCCCTCGTTGCGGGTTCGCTCCGCGGCCAGCCGCGCCGCCTTGGCTTCATCGCTTGTGCCCGGCACGTTGATGAGGGTTGCCGCGCCGCCCAGCATGAGCGGGACCTGCTGCGGCGGAGCCGTCGGCGCGGGAACAACTATTGCCACGGGAACCGCCGCCGAGTCGGGAGCAATCGGCGCAGCCGGTTCTTGCGCCTTCGTAATGTCGCTCAGCCATTGCGAGAGGTGCGACAATGCCTCGCGCAGTTCCGGCTGATTTTTCACCGCATCCAGAAGAAAGTGGCGCACGATGAGCAATGATTCGACGAGTTGCGCCGCGGCAGCGCGGTCTTCGCTGGCCTTGGCGTTCTGTTCAGCCTGGTCCTGCGCTGGCTGCTCCAGCAGCACGACGGCTCGCTTGAGCGCATCCAGCAATTCCTGGTTTCGGTTTGACGAATCCTGCGTCATGAAACTGCAGCCGCAGCCTGCGACTTGATCTTTTGAACGACAACGTCGGCGTGCTTTTCGGGTGATGATGGGGCCGGCCGCGTCAGTCTGGGGAAATAGTCCTGCACCGCGGCGACGCTCCAGGTTCCTGCGCGCAGGGCGGCGATCGCCTGCACCGCGGCGCGTGCGCCGGTGATCGTCGTGATCATCGGCACGTTGTTGCGAACGGCCGTGGCGCGGATGCGCCCCTCATCGGTCGCCGCGCCCTTTCGCGTCGGCGTGTTGAAGATCATCTGAATCTCGCCGTTGGCGATCTTGTCGAGAATGTTCGGCCGCGCGCCTTCAGAGACTTTCGGCAGCAATACCGTGTCGATGGAGTGTTGCTTGAGGAAAATGTGCGTGCCGCCGGTGGTGTAGACGGTGAAGCCCATGGACACCAGCGACCGCACCATGTCCACGCAATGAACCTTGTCTGATTCGCGCACGCTGACGAAGACGTTGCCGCCGGTCGGCAACTTGAATCCCGCGGCCATCTGCGATTTCGCCAGCGCGACCGGCAATGAACGGTCCATGCCCATGACTTCGCCGGTCGAGCGCATCTCCGGCCCCAGAATCACATCCACGCCGGGGAACTTGGCAAACGGCAGCACCACTTCCTTCACCGAATAGAAACCTGTATCGGGCACTTCCTGCACGTTCATTTCCTTGAGCGATGCGCCCATCATCACCTTCGCGGCGAGATTCGCCCACGGCACGCCCTTGGCCTTGGCCACAAACGGCACCGTGCGGCTGGCGCGCGGGTTCACCTCGAGGATGTACACCGTGTCGTTCTTCACCGCCAGTTGCGCGTTCATCAGACCGCGCACTTGCAGACGTTCGGCCATGCGGCGTGTCTGATCCTTGATGCGGTTGATGATCGATGGCGGAAGCGAATACGGCGGGATGGTGCAGGCGGAATCGCCGCTGTGAATGCCCGCTTCCTCGATGTGCTCCATCACGCCGCAGATCACGGCTTGTCCGCCCGCGACTGGCGGCTTCGAAATCGCGCGACGTTCAGAGCCCTTCGCCCCCGGTTCTGCCGGGGACGGCGTGAAATCCGCGATCACATCGACATCGACTTCGATCGCCTCGGAAAGGAATTTGTCGATCAGCACAGGCGCGGAAGCGAGTTCCGAGACATCCACGGCGGTGCGCATGTACCGGCGAAGCGCCTCTTCATCGAAGCACGTCTCCATGCCGCGCCCGCCCAGCACGTAACTCGGCCGCACGAGCACGGGGTAACCGATCTTCTGCGCGATGGCGACCGCTTCATCGATGGAATGGGCGATGCCGCTGTCGGGTTGCGTCAGACCGAGTTCATTGAGCATCGCCTTGAAGTGATCGCGGTCCTCCGCGAGGTCGATGGATTCCAGCGATGTGCCAATGAGCGGCACGCCCGCGGCGACCAGGCCGTGCGCGAGGTTCAGCGGCGTCTGCCCGCCGAACTGCACGATGCAGCCCACAACGCCGCCGCTGCGGTCCGGCACGTCGATCCCGCCGCCGTTGAGCCGTTCCACGACATTAAGCACATCTTCAAGCGTGAGCGGCTCGAAGAACAGCAGATCGGAGGTGTCGTAATCGGTGCTGACGGTTTCCGGATTGGAATTGATCATCACCGATTCAAAGTTCATTTCGCGGCAGGCAAACGACGCCTGGCAGCAGCAGTAGTCGAATTCGATCCCCTGGCCAATGCGATTGGGCCCGCCGCCGAGGATGATGATCTTCTGGCGCGGCGTGACTCTGATCTCATCATCGGAGAAGGCACTAGGCATGAGGCACTTGGCACTGGTGCCTGATGCCTGATGTCTGCCTTCCTGGTTTACAAACGCCGTCTCATACGTGCTGTAGTAATACGGCGTCACCGCCTCGAATTCCGCGGCGCACGTGTCCACCAGTTTGTACACCGGCTCGACGCCGAGGCTCTTGCGATGCGCCCGCACCGCGAGAATCGACTTGGTCTTGATGTCCCCCAGGTACAGATTGGCCAGTTGCGGGTCGGAGTAACCCAGTTGCTTGGCGCGGAAGAGCGTCTCTCGCGGCACATCTTCCAACCGCTTGAATGAGCAGAGCAGATCCTCAAATTCGCACAACTGCTGAATCTGATCGAGGAACCACGGATCAATCTTCGTCAATTCCTGCACGCGTGCGACCGACCAGCTCATCTTGAACGCATAGCGGATGTAATACAGCCGCCCCTGGCTGGGCACGCTCAACTTGCGCAAGAGCATTTCATCAGGAATCGGCCACTCGATCGGCGAGCCGTCCGCTGCGACAAGGCCGTGGGGAATCTCCGGCGACCGTTCGCCGGTAAACCGAACGCCCGTCGTTTCAACCGCGCGTAACGCCTCAAGCCACTTGTCGTTCTTGTCCAGTCCAAGGCCGAATCGCTTGACTTCCATCGAGCGAATCGCTTTCTGCAAGGCTTCCTTGAACGTGCGGCCGATGGACATCGCCTCGCCCACGCTTTTCATCTGTGTGGTGAGGGTTTCATCGGCCTCGGGGAATTTCTCAAAGGTCCAACGCGGCATCTTCACCACGACGTAATCAATCGACGGCTCGAAGCACGCCGAGGTCGAACCCGTGATGTCGTTGCGCAGTTCATCCAGCGTGTAACCGATGGCGAGTTTGGCGGCGATCTTGGCGATCGGAAAGCCGGTCGCCTTGGAGGCCAGCGCCGAGGAGCGCGAGACGCGCGGGTTCATCTCGATCACGATCAACCGCCCGTCCTTCGGATTGACCGCGAACTGAACGTTGGACCCGCCGGTCTCGACCCCGATCTCGCGCAGCACAGCGATGCTGGCGCTGCGCATGATCTGGTATTCCTTGTCG
>CAMPIL010000151.1 GCA_946886375.1 uncultured Phycisphaerales bacterium | reverse complement strand
CGCTGGAGCAGATTCGTGCCGTGCTGGACCAGGCACGGCGCGAGTTTCCCGATGTCAACATCGGGCTGACCGGCAAGCCCGTGCTCCAGGCCGATGAAATGGCCACGTCCAACGCCGACATGACCAAGGCGGCAATTCTCGCGTTTGTCTTGTGCGCCGCGCTGTTCATGGTTTCATTCGGCGGGGTGTGGCGGCCGTTTCTGGCGATCGTGGCGTTCGGCTGCGCGGCGGCGTGGACCTACGGATTTGCGACGTTGACAGTTGGGCAACTCAATCTGCTCAGCATCGTGTTCATGCTCGTGCTGGTGGGAGTGGGCTTGGACTACGGCGTTCACATTCTGTCGCGATATCGTGAGTTTCGCACGACCAGCGACGTGCGCACATCGCTCACCGCCGCGATCAAAACGGCAGGCCCTGGCAACATCACCGGTGCGCTGACGTCAAGCACGGTGTTTTTCATGGCGCTGTTCACGACGTTCCAGGGCTTGCGTGAACTGGGATTGATCGCCGGCGGAGGATTGCTGCTGTGCGTCGTGGGAATGACGGTCGTGCTGCCTGCGCTGCTGGTGCTTTCGGATCGTCGTCGCACCGGCCTGGAGCCGCCGGTGCACCAGAACCCGCTCATGAATGCCCTGTCGTGGCTTCTGCCTTCGCGCTGGTTTGCCCGGCCCGGGCTGCTGTTGATCATTGTCTTGGCGATTACCGCTGCGTTGTTCTTCGTGCCCGGCCGACCCCGCTTTGAATACAACCTCCTCGAATTACAGGCCCGCGGTCTTGAATCGGTGGAATGGGAGCGGCGAATCCTCGAAGATTCCTCGGGCGAATCGTGGTTCGGCGCGGTGATCGCAGACGATCTGCAGCGCGTTGAAGAAGTGATAGAGCAGGCCCGTCAAAAACCCGCGATTGGCAAGATTCAGAGCATCTTCGACATCATTGCCCCGCAAACCGAACGCCGCCGTCTGCTGCGTGAGCAACTTCACGCTGGCGATGGACCAACAACCGCGCCCAGCGAGCCAGCGCAGGAATGGACCGTGGATGACCTGAAGCGCATCACCGGTCCGCTGGATTTGATCGTGCTTGGCTCGGCTCGAGAGGCGCCGGGGGAGTCTCGCCGGCTGGCTCGCATCAGCGCCGATCTCAAATCGCTTATTCAGGAAATGGAAGCCGGTGAGACTCAGCCGGAAGCGGCGGGGGCGGTGCGCGAGCGGATCGATCGCACGATCGGTCAGATCGCTCAATCGCTGCGGCTGATATTGGAAGGCGATCGACTCGATCTTCGTGATGCGCTGCCCGAGTCGGTGCGAGCGCGCTACATCTCGCCGCGCGGCCGATTTCTGGTCATGCTGCACCCCAGGGAAAACGTATGGGAATACGAATCCATGCGTCAATTCATTCAGCAGATGCGCGAGGTGGACCCCAATGTCACCGGCGCACCCATCGCTCACTTTGAATCACTGGGCGAAATGGAGGACGCATTCCTTCGCATGGCGGTGCTCTCGGTCGTGGCGATCGCGCTGATCCTGTGGCTGGATTTCCGGAAAATCAAATACGTGCTGCTGGCGCTGGCGCCGACGCTGCTGGGCCTGGTCTGGACCGTGCAGATCATGGCGGCGCTGGACATCTCGTTTAACCTCGCGAACTTCTTCAGCGTGCCGATTCTCATCGGATTGAGCGTCGATGGCAGCGTGCACGTCTTGCACCGGTACCACGAAGGCGGGCCAAGGCGGCTTGACCTGGGGGCGACTCGCCTGGCGGTCGTGGTCACCGCGCTGACTACGATCATTGGCTTCGGCTGCCTGATGATTGCTCACCATCGCGGCTTGCGCAGCCTTGGACAGGTCATGGCGATGGGCAGCACGGCGTGTCTGCTGGGGTCGATCATCGTGCTTCCCGCCATTCTTGCCTTGCTGGAACGATGGCGGCCGGCGCGCTGAGCCGCTTCAATACGGTTGGAATTCTGATGCCGCAGCCCGCCGATCACAATTGCATCGCGGGCGGTCTTGCTACCATGTTGGTTCGACCAATTGCATCACAGGAGATGGCCGTGAACCACCCCTTGTTTGAACGTCACCGACAGACGTTGGAGAGCGCGGTCAACGCGATCCGCTCTCGAACCTACTGGAGCGCGTATCCCGAAGCGCCCAGCGGCAAGATTTACGGCGAAACCGCCAAGGACGATGGGCTTGCCGCGTTCCAGGCGCAGATCAACAAGCCCTTTGTCATGGATGGCGCGACCGGTCGCACGCACGCGGCGAACGAACTGTCGCCCTACGGCATTGCCTTGGGAATCTCGTATCCAGTGGCTTCGCTCGATGAATTGGTCAAGCAGGCCCAGCACGCCATGACTGCATGGGGCTTGGCCGACGTACCGACGCGAACGGGAATCTGCCTTGAAATCCTTCATCGATTGAACAAGCGCAGTTTCGAAATCGCCTATGCCGTCATGCACACGACTGGCCAGGGGTTCATGATGGCGTTTCAGGCGGGCGGCCCGCACGCACAGGACCGTGGGTTGGAAGCGGTCGCGTACGCCTACGAAGAAATGCAGCGTGTGCCGGAGCACGTGACCTGGCAGAAGCAAGTGAGCAAGACCGATGTGGTCGCGCTGCGCAAGACCTTCCGCATTGTGCCGCGTGGCGTCGCGGCGGCCATCGGTTGTTCGACGTTCCCCACGTGGAACACGTATCCCGGACTCTTCGCCAGTCTGGTGACGGGCAACTCGGTGATCGTGAAGCCGCACCCCGGCGCGATCCTTCCGCTGGCCTTGACCGTGAAGATCGCACGAGAAACTTTGCGCGAACATGGCTTTGATCCAAACGTCATCAACCTGCTGGTGGATGCGCATTCGTCGCCCATCACCCAGGACCTGGTCATGCGGCCTGAAGTCAAGATCATCGACTACACCGGGTCGTCTGCCTTTGGCGAGTGGATCGAAAAGAACGCCACGCACGCAGCGGTCTTCGCCGAAAAGGCGGGCGTCAACAGCGTCATCATCGACAGCGTGGACGATCCGCCGGGGTTGCGAGGCATGGCGGCGAATCTCGCGTTTACCCTCAGCCTGTATTCCGGCCAGATGTGCACGACCAGTCAGAACATTTACATTCCCAGGCAAGGCATCACGGCGGGGGGCGAGCACAAGTCGTTCGACGAAGTCGCGCATGCGATCGTTGATGCGGTGAACGGGCTGCTGGGCGATCCCAAGCGCGCTGCGGAAATTCTCGGCGCGATTCAGAACGACGCAACGCTCAAGCGAGTCGATCATGCTGCGCTGGAGAGCGAAGGCGAAATTCTGCGGCCATCGCAGCCGATTGCCAACGAGCAGTTCCCCAACGCGCGCTCGCGAAGTCCGCTCATCCTCAAAGTCGATGCGACGCAGAAGAAGATTTTCATGCGCGAAATGTTCGGCCCGATCACGTACATCATCGCGACCAACAGCACCGAGCACAGTGTGGAACTGGCGTCGGAAAGCGCACGCAACTCCGGGGCCATTACTTGGGCGGCGTACGCAGCCCATCCCAGCGTGTTGCAGATGATCGAAGATGCGGCAGTTGACGCCGGTGTGCCGCTGTCGTGCAATCTCAGCGGGCAGATTTTCGTGAACCAGTCCGCCGCATTCAGCGATTACCACGTCAGCGGGTGCAATCCTTCGGGCAACGCAACCCTGACCGATGCGGCGTTTGTCGCGCCGCGCTTCCGTGTGGTGCAGACGCGCATTCCCGTGCCGCAGTCCGCGCCTGCGGCTTCATCAGCCCAGCCGATGGGTGCGGCTCGGTGAAGAGTCAAGTATGGTGTGCACGATTCGATGTTCCTGAGAAGGAGATTAGGCCATGAGTCTGACGACCGTGTTCAAGAAGATCCTGGGCAGCTCGCCTCGCAAACCCGGGCCGCAGGCCACACCCCGGCCGGCGTCGAATCGCAACATTCCATCGCATCGCGACTACGTGGGAGGCAACTGGGAAAAGATTGGCAAATTGCAATTCAACTATCTCGTGAGCCAGGGGCTGCGACCCGAGCACTACCTGGTCGACATCGCCTGCGGCAGCCTGCGCGCCGGACGATTTTTCATTGAGTACCTTGAGCCGGAACACTACCTCGGCATCGACAAGGAACAGTGGCTCATTGAGGCTGGCGTGAAAGAGGAATTGAAGGCCGGCGTAATGGAACGCAAGCAGCCGCGCCTGGTCGTCTCGTCGGCGTTTGAGTTCGAGAAGTTCGGCGTGTCGCCCGATTTCGCGTGGGCCCAATCGTTGTTCACGCACCTGACGCCGCCATTGATCCTGCACTGCCTGAAGAACCTGCGCGCCTGCATCAAGCCCACGGGAGCCTTTTACGCGACCATTTTCGAGTCGGCCCGGCCGCGCGAGAACCTGCCGTATTCCGATGATGCGCTGGATTACTGGTATACCGCGCGCGAGATGCAGATGTTCGGCGAGCAGACCGGCTGGACGATGCAGTACATTGGCGACTGGGACCACCCGCGAAATCAGCAGATGCTGAAGTTCACGCCGCAAGCGTAGCGCCAGCTCCCGCGAACGCGGCGGCCGCTTCCATCTCAAATCAAAACGCCGTATCGTGTGCCGATGCCCTGTTACGCCTTTGAAGGCATCCGACCCGTTGTCGATCCCACGGCATTCGTGCATCCCACGGCAGTGCTCATCGGCGATGTCATCGTCGGCGCGGGCTGCCTGGTGGGGCCGTGCGCGAGTTTGCGAGGCGATATCGGCCGGCTGATTCTCAAGGCCGGCTCAAATGTCCAGGACAACTGCACGCTGCACTGTTTCCCCGGCAAGGACGTGGTGATTGAGGAAGATGGTCACGTCGGCCACGGCGCGGTCTTGCACAGTTGCACCGTCAAGCGAAATGCCATCATCGGCATGAACGCCGTCGTGATGGACGATGCGGTGATCGGCGAGGAAAGTTTCGTGGCGGCGATGGCGTTCGTGAAAGCCGCGACGGTCGTTCCACCCCGCTCGCTGGTGGCGGGTGTGCCGGCCAAGGTCATCCGCGACGTGACGCCCGAGGAAGTGAAGTGGAAGTCACAGGGGACGGCGATCTATCAGGAACTCGCCCGGCGATACCTTGCGACGATGAGCGAAGTCCAGCCGCTGCGCGAAATCGAGCCGGATCGTCGCCGCGTTCCGGATTTTGGGTACAAGCCCAAACATCAGCAGTGACGATCAAGGGCGGGCCACGTGACGCGCAATGGTGTGAGCAAAGAATCCCGCACAATTTCTGGATGGACGACGTGGGCCACGCCGGTGGCGCTGGGGTTGACCAGTTTCGCCATGTTGTGGTGGACCTGGGGTAAGTGGCCCGACGTGATCATCGACTTCGGCCGAGAGTTGTACGTGCCGTGGCGATTGTCAGAAGGGGAAGTGCTGTATCGAGACATCGCGGCGTTTTACGGGCCGCTGTCGCAGTACGTCAACGCCTTGTGGTTCAAGTTGTTTGGCGCGAGCCTTTATACACTCGTGTGGTGCAATTTCGCGCTGGTGCTTCTGCTGCTGTACTGGCTGCATCAGATTCTCGTGAACATCGGCGGTCGCGTCTCTGGATTCGCAGGCTGCATGATGTTCATCGTCCTGTTTGGTTTTGCGCAATACGAACAGGTCAGCAATTACAACTACATCTCTCCCTACGCGCACGAGGCTACGCATGGACTTGTGCTGGCGTTTGGAGCACTGTTTTTTCTCATGCGGTTCCTTCAGCGAGGCCGTCTTGTGGATATCGCACTTTCGGGTCTTGCGGTCGGACTTTCGTTTTTGACAAAGCCGGAGATGTTCGCGGCAGCAGCACTTGCGGTGGCGTTGGGGTTGACGCTGGCAACGTGGATTGATGGCACCAGCCGCGCCCAGAAACTCACCGCGTGCGTGGTCTTCGCGATCGCTGCAATCATTCCGCCTGCGGCGTCCTTTGTTCTACTCCGCATGGCGATGCCTGCGGAGTTGGCGCTGCGCGGCACGTTGGGGTCGTGGGTGTTTCTGGGATCGGCCGAACTTCGCGAATCGCAGTTCTACCTGCGCGGCAGCGGGGCAGACGACGTGGCGCGCAGTCTGCGACTCACCGCAGTATCCCTGGGTTGGTATGCGCTGATGCTCGCGCCCAGTGCGGTGTTGGCTATGGCGCTTCGATCGGGAACTTCGGCCGTGATCAAGGGCGTTTGCGCGCTGATGACGATGATTGCATTCATGGTCGGCATCTTCCTGATCCCGGCCGTCAGTGCGAACATCGCCCGGCCGTTGCCGCTGTTCATCATGCTGGCGATGGCAGTCATCGGCATCCGCATCTGGATGCGACGAGGCGAGTACGACTCCTCCAGAATACTTTCGTTCGTCGTGCTCGCGTTCGCCGTGCTGATGACGCTGAAGATTTTCATGTTCGTGCGCATTTTTCATTACGGATTCGTGCTCGGCATGCCTGCGGCGATGATGGGAATTGTCATGCTGATGGATTGGATTCCCTCCTGCCTTGCCGCGGCGGGTGGAAAAGCGTGGGTCTTCCGCGCCGCAGCAGTTGCAGCGATCGCAATGGTCTCGGCCGGGCAGATTGCCGTCATGGCGCAGTGCCTCGCGGGGAAATCAGTTGAAGTGCGCAGCGAAGCGGAGGCGATGGTGGTTGATGCGCCGCGCGGCGAAACGATCAACGCCGCACTTCACGAATTGCGATCGCTGGCGCAACCGGGGCACACGGTGGCCGCGCTGCCCGAAGGCATCATGATCAATTATTTCGCCCGCATGCGGACTTCGATCCCGTATCTGACGTTTCTGCCGTCTGATTTGGCGATGTTCAGCGACGATCGACTGCTCTCCGCGTTGCAGCACAATCCGCCGACATACATCATGCTCGTGCATCGCGACACCTCCGAATATGGCTTTCGGTTTTTCGGAAAGGACTACGCCCTGCAGATCAGCCGGTGGGTGAATGACAACTACACCGTCCGTGCGCAATTCGGCGACCCGCCGCTGCAACCCGACAGCGGGTTCGGAATGACTCTGCTGGAGCACAACGGCTCGCCATGATCGATGCTGCGCGAATCCAGTTCGTGTTGGCAAAGAGCTGGCGAGAGGATGCGCGAATCAGCCGCCGTCGCTGCACGCGATGTTCGCGGTCTCCAAGGATCGCGCGTGATTTATCCGCCTGTTGAGCGTGCCGAGGACTGAAGCGCGGAGCGTGCCGCATCGGAAAGCAGCTCGCTCAACGTCGGGTGCGGATGAATCGTCTGCGCGAGATCGGTCAGCGTCGCGCCCATTTCGATCGCCAGCGCGGCCTCGGAAATCATTTCGCAGGCCTGCGGCCCCACCAGCCCCACGCCAAGCACCAATTCCGATGAACGATCGTAGAACAGTTTGGTCAAACCTTCCTGGCGACCCATCCCGACCGCGCGGCCGGAGGCGCCCCAGGGAATCTTGGCAACGCCGACGGAATCGCCTGCTTGGGCTGAATCCTGCTCGGTCATCCCGCACCACGCCAGTTGTGGATCGGTGAAGATCGCGGTGGGAACGGCGCGTGGGTCGTACATGCTGTCGCGCCCGGCGATGACCTCGGCCGCAATACGCCCCTGGTGCAGCGCCTTGTCCGCAAGCAGCGGCGACCCCGTGACATCACCGGCTGCGAACACGCGCGGATCGTTCGTACTCATCCGCGCATCGACGCTGATGAATCCTTGTTCATCAACGCGACTTTTCGTCTTCTGGATTTGCAAGCCGCGCGTATTGCCCACGTGCCCTGCGGTCACGATAACGCGGTCGAACTTCGTCGGCTTCGGCGATTGCAGTGCGACCTGAACGGAACTGCCGGTGACCTGAACCGCGCCGACTTTGGCGCTCAGAATCAACTCCTTCAATCGCGGCTGCAGTCGCTTGACCAGTGGTCGCACCAGATCCGCATCCGCATCAGCCAGCAGCCGCTCGCCCTCGTGCGCCAAGGTCACGTCGCTGCCGATGGATGCAAAGATCATCGCCAGTTCAATCGCCATGTAATCGCCGCCAAAGATGAGCAGCGACTTGGGAATTTCTTCCAGCCGCATTGCCTCGCCCGGCGTGAGGATGCGATCGCCATCAAACGGAATGTTCGGATGAGCCTGCGGCTGCGCGCCGGTGGCGATGAGCGCGCGGCGGAACCGAATGCGCGGAATGGATGAATCCAGCAGCGCGATGTTGCGGGAATCTTCAAAGTGCGCCTGGCCTTGAATGCGCTCCACGCCATGCTTCTTGCACAGGCTTTCCAGCCCCGCAACGAGTTTGGCGACGGTCTTGTTCTTCCACGCGTGCAGCGATGTGGGGTCGATCTTGGGCGCGTTGAACTTGACGCCGAATTCAGATGCGTGTTCCGCGCTGCCAATGGTCTCAGCGACGTGCA
>CAMPIL010000150.1 GCA_946886375.1 uncultured Phycisphaerales bacterium | reverse complement strand
TTTCAGGTCAGTTCGGTCAAGTCTCCCAAAAACACCCGCCAACGTCAATGGTTTATCGTCAGCAATCGCCGATGTTTTGGACCAATTCCTGTTAAGGCTCTGGCGAACCGTGGTCGGTCACGGACGATACAGAACGGAAACGGAACAGTGCAGTGCGCCCGCGCGGCGCTGGCTCTCAGCGGTCTGGATCGGCTGAATCTGGACCGACGGCCCTAACGCTTTGGAAAAAGCGTTGGCTGCGGCTTGATCCAAGGCGGCGAAAAGGCCTCCGTAGACGGGCATCATGTACATTTCGCGAGTGTGGATGCCATTGAGCGGGTGAATCCCCCGCGACCCGTCCGCAAGGCACGGCACCGTAACCACTTCCATGCCCAACGTCTTGAGTCGACGGTGCAATTCAGCGCGTGACTGCTGCGCTCGTCCAAGCGATTCCAGGTACGCGCCCAATGATGAATTGCGCGCCAGATCGTCTGCCGTCAGCGTCACGCTGGCGATCGTGTCCAATGCCAGCAGCAGCCTTTGGAAGTTACCCACAGCCGAATCGCGTTCGCCACCACGAAAGTACTCCGCCAGCGAAAATAGAAATCGCCCGTTGGCGTCTGCCATGCTGACGATGGACTGTCCGATGCCCTGCAGAAACTCCCGCCATTGTGAATTGCGGAGTTGGAGCCTCGACGCGGCGGCATACTGCGCATCGATCATTTCGTTGGATTCCAAAACGTCAATGACGCGGGCAAGGATGATTCGTGATCCTTCCAGCGGATCCGCAACAAACGCGATCAACCGATCGCCTTGGGCGCGGACCGTGAGATCGAAGTCGATGTGGAATGAGACGCTCGGCAGCACCTCGCAACGATCGACGCCAAACTCCGCACGAAACGCATCCAGAGTTTGCGCATGCGTCAGTCCGAGCGCGATGTTGCGATACACCTCGGCTTCGCCAATCAACAGAATCCGTTCGCCGCTGACGGGGTGCTTCACGGTGAGCAGGTTCCCGCCCTGAAACAACAGCGGCGATTGAAACACCTCGCAACCCGCTGACGCGATTTCATCGGCCACAAATGCTTCGCCCGGCACGAAGGTCGATCCGATTTCGCCGCGGCTGGCGAAGCGCGGGACAATAGTCGCGATACGCGAATCGTCCACGAAGCCGCCCTTGCCGTTGTCCTGCGCCCACTGTGCCACGGGCCAGTGACTAGACATGAGCAACATCGATTGCGGAAGATCAGGCCATGACCTGGACACTCTGATCAGGTCGCCAACATCCTCTTGATTGATCCGAATCAGGAACGTTGACTTAGGCAATCGGGCGACCATTTGCCGGGCGAGGTCCATGTTGCCGCCGTCGCCTATGCCTTCCCAGTACGTGCCACGGGACATTTGCATTCGCACGGCTGCGATGTCGTGCTCGCCGCTCTCGCTGGACACGCGGAAGCCGGGACGCGATGGATGAAAAGAAAACACCGATCCGCTCAGCGCGGGTCTGAGCGACTCGACCGTCCGCCCGCCGCTGAGTTGCTTCGCGATCCAATGGGGAATCGCGTTGCCGCCGACGCCTGCAACGTCGAAGTGGTCGAGCCAATCGACCGGCACGCCGATGGCCCGCAATTGGTCTGAAACCTGATCGGCCGACTCCATCGACGCAACGGCCTGGGGCCCCAGCACGTGGATGGCTTGTGCGAGGGTGAACAACAAGCCATCGCGCGCCAGCCGATGGCCGACCAGCGTTGCGGCTTGCTGAACCTGCGGCGAAGCGCTGACGTTTGGAATTTCAAACGGCCAGGTGCGCGCGTTATCTGAGAGAACCGGCGCGCGAAAACCGGGCAAGGGCGGACGCGCTTCGTTCAGGGTTTGACGATATTGGAGGATCGGAAGCGAAAGATCGGGTTTCACAACACGAAACGCGTCACTGATCGCAGCCTCGGCATGCAGCTCGGGAGCGGGGTCATCACCGCTGGCCAGCGCGGTGGCCGGCTGGGGCTTGTCGTGCACGATGATTCGGAAGCGGTCTTCGAATGAAGTGCGAAGAATTCGATCGGCGGCGCGGCGGAGAAAATCCGCTGGCAGGTTCAGATCGGCAACAGTGTGATCGCCGATCGTCTCTCGCTGAATGTTCTCCACAACCTCGTCCAGAACCGATCGCTGGCCGGTTTGCGGGAGTTGTGTGTTGACGGTGGGCTCTGTTGGAGAATTCTGCGCCTGTTCACAACTGAATAGCAGCGCGAAAACGCAGGCGAGGCATAATGCAGCCGGGATTGTCGGCAGCCACATTCCGGATGTTTGGCGATGGCGTGAGCGGCGTGGAAGATGCCTGCGGTTGATCATCGAACCACAAGCATATCGCAATGAAAAGGCGGCGCGCCGTGTGAAGCGGCGCGCCGCCAGTTGAGGCGATGGATTGCCTGCGTCCCGACATGGATCGGCCCACTCGTGCTGCGTTGGGGCGTGGTGGTTCAGGTCACGCCGCGGGCGTCGCCGGCAAAGATCGCGTGGATGGCGTTGATTCAATCAGCCGGATGAGGGCCGTCCTCCAGGAAGTTGTCGTCGGCGTCGTGACCGCGCTGGCGATTGTGATCGCGGTTGGACTCCTCCACGAGTTTGCGCAGGTAAGCGTTCTCGCGGCGCGTGGCTTCCAAGTCGAACACAAGGTATTTCACACTCAGGCGAAGGTAATCCAGTGATTCCTGGAGTTCAGCGACCGATTGCTGAATGCGGTCGCGGCGCTGCTTGGCTTCCTCGGCCAGACCTTCCAGCCGATCGCGCTGGCCTTCGGGGAGGTCCTTGATCTTGTCCAGGAGTTCATTGAACTTGTTCTGAAAGGTCTGCTCGTCCATGGTCGTTCCTTTCTGTGCCGGCGGCATGGCCGGGGGTTGTGTGCCAGAAGAAGGAACAACCGACGCGCCGGGTTCGCGCCAATCCGCGCGCAGGACGTCCGGCCGCAATGCAGCGTCGCTGACCGTGATATTCTCGGATGTGTGAAACCTGGCAGAGGTGTAAACGCGCGGGATGTTGCGTGAACTCAACGTCCCATGATGAGCCGACGCACTGTGTCCTGCGCCGCGGGCGGGGCGGACTTGAGCGCGGCGTTGACGACACCCGGCTCGCTTCCGGGCGCTCGCGCCTCCTGAATAAGCTTGGTCAGGTGCGAATCGCGCTCGTAGGCCCAGCGGTCGAATTTCTCCTCCAATTCGTGCCGCGTGAATTTGGAAAGCGGATCGTCAAGGCCGGTCTGGGCCACCGCCCAGTTCATCAATCCCCGCCCCGAACGATCGAACCGATATAGCGCCATCGTGAGCGACAGCCGCTTCTGCAGGCTGTTGAATGGATCGCGCACGTCAGGCGGAAGGCTGATCATCGCCTGCTCGACCTTTCGCTTGGCCATGGGCGCAAGCCAGTCGGATTCGCTCATCTTGTTCCAGTACTCAGATACCGGGGACTCGCCGGTCAGAAACGGCTCAGCGTTGGTTTCAACACGCACCAGTTCGGCGCGGCTGGCAATCAGGGTCTTTGTGCCCGCGTTTGGAAATCGAACGGAAACGCGCTGGGGCGTGTGACCGTTCGTCGCAGCGCCGTTGGCCGCCTCCACCTTGATGACGGTGCCGATCCCCCACTCCGGCCGCGCCGCATGGCGCACGCGGTCGCCGGTTGAGAACTTCTCATCTGACATCATGGTCTCCATGATTCAATCGTGCTCCTTCCGTGGAACGCTCGTGATCAACATGTAAATCAAACTCGCCGCGGACCGGTTTGGAGAACTGCGTATGCAGCTGCGTTCTCTCCGTGTGCGATTGGTCCTTGGATTCATTGCCGGTTGAAACCGGACATGTGCGAGCAAAAGTGCTGTGCAAGTCAAAACGATTCAGGCTTCGCTGCGATCTGTCCCCCTCATCAGTTGCGGATGGTTGCCGCCGACGTTCGCATCGTCGCAATGCATCCACAGGTACGAAAGTCCGATCGCCGGGGACGATCAGCAATTCCATGTTCAGCCGGATGCAACGGCGTGTTTTCTCGTCTTTACCCAACATGAGTATAACAAGGTCCACGTCACGAAGCGCAGATGGCCTCACCGATTCACCGGCAGTCCATTGCACCCGGCCGACTTGCCCGATCGGCCCCAGTCAGCAAGACTGCGTGCATGGCAACGCTTACCGTGGCATTTCTGGGTGATATCTTCGGCGCCCCGGGACGGATGGTCGTTCAGCAGCAGTTGCCCTCGCTTCGCGAAGAGCACCAGCCCGACATCATCATCGCCAACGCGGAAAACGCCAAGGCCGGCTCCGGTTTGACCCCCGAGTTGTACCGAAAGATTCGCGGGTACGGCGTGGATGCGATCACACTGGGCGACCACGTGTACCGCGACCGCGAAATCATTTCCGTCTTGCAGACGCCCGATGAACCAATCAGCCGCCCAGCCAACCTTTCCGCCAAGGCGCCGGGGCGATCCTTTATCCAGATTCAACCGGCTGGAAACCGTACGCGAAGCCTCTTCGTGATCACCGTGCTGGGTCGAGTTTTCTTCAACACGCCGGCTGACGACCCGTTTGCGACCGTAGATCATCTATTGACCCAGTTACCCGAAACCAACCCGCTGGTCATCGTTGAGGCCCACATGGAAGCAACCAGCGAGAAGATCGCACTGGCGCGATACTTGGATGGGCGCGTCGCCTTGGTGGTTGGCACGCATACGCACGTTCCAACCGCCGATGCCCGGATTCTGCCTCGCGGCACCGGTTTTATCACTGATCTGGGAATGTGCGGGCCTTACGACGGCATCATTGGAAGGGACGCCGACGCGGTGCTGCGGCACATGACCACTGCGGTGCCTGCGCCCTACGGCGTGGCGTCAGGCGGGGAAGCCATGTGCGGGGTGGTTGCGCGCATCGATCAACCGTCCGGCCGCACGCTTTCGATTCAGCGAATCCAATACAGCGCAGACCGCCAGCGGCCGCCGTTCGTTTGACAGGTTTTCCACAATGCTTGTCGCGCTCAAGTGCTGCAAGCGTTCCGTTCAACGAGGCAAGATGGGAAAGGCAGAAACCAGGCGCCATGCGACTGGCGCTGCGACATTTTGGCAGTTCAGCGATTTTTCATTTGACGAAGCGACTGTTTTGCTGTCTTATAGATGCGGCGCCGATCGCAGCGCTGAGCAGCAACACGCTGCTGAAGGGTTGAAGAAAGGCCTTCTTTGAAGAGAGAGTTCCACGCCAAAGCGACATTGCCAGCGCAAGGGTTTTGATCGACTTTCCTTGCGCGTCCGGATTCGCAACCCGGAGAATGCATGTCGCACCGAGCATCGCAGCACCACGCGACGCTCACCAGAACGCGTTGAGCAAACTCCAAAAGATCGGCCGAACATGATCAGGCGAGTGTTTCGCCTTCGCTTGACCATGTTCGAGAAAACATGCTTGGCCGCCTGAGAAACGGTCCAAGCGCAACGACGGGCGGAGAGAAGAGAGAGCCCTTATGGCCTACCGGTCCAAGGCGACCGATCGCCTGAGAGTTTTGAATGCGGCACGAGCGCAGCATGACGCAGCCTCGGCCGGGACTCCCGGATTTCCCGCGGAGATTGATTCGCAGATCGCGCTTCGCGCGGCGCAGTCCAATTGCACTCTTTTGATCACCGGCGAAACTGGTGTGGGCAAGGGATTTCTCGCGCGTTGGGTTCACGAGAACAGCGCGAGAAAGAACCAGCCGTTCATTCCCGTCAACTGCGGAGCGATTCCCGAGACGCTGGTGGACAGTCAGTTGTTCGGTCACGTGCGCGGGGCATTCAGCGGCGCTTCGCAAGACCATCTTGGCCTGGTTCGCGCAGCCGAGCGCGGCACATTGCTCCTCGATGAGGTGAGCGAACTGCCGCCTTCGGCTCAGAACCGCCTGCTCCGGCTGCTGCAGGACCGTGAAGTTCAACCCGTCGGCCTGTCTCGGCCGCTGCTGGTCGATGTGCGGGTCATCGCCGCCACCAACGTGGACCTCAAGATTGCAGTCAGGGATCGCAAGTTCCGGGAAGACCTGTTGTTCCGGCTGGATGTGATCCAACTGAATGTTCGCCCGCTGCGCGATCGCATTCATGAACTTCCCGCGCTGCTGGCAACCTTCAACGAGGAATTGGCAAACCTGTATCAGCAGCCGCCGTTGGAGTTCAACGCTGCCGCGATGGACCTGTTCCGGACCTACCCTTGGCCGGGCAACGTTCGCCAGGTGCGTTCGCTCCTTGAGCGACTACACGTGCTGTGCCCGGGTGAGATCATCGGTGTGGAACAAGTCGTAGGCGTGGGTCAACTCAATCCCCCACCCCGCCAAGGCGAGTTCCAGACCTCCATCGATCGCATGAAACGGGAACACCTGCACAGGATTCTCACCGAAGCCGGCGGGTCGATCGCCCGTGCTGCGGAGATCTTCGGCGTCCATCGCAGCACGATTTATCGCTGGCTGCGAGGCGGATGAAACCTTCGCCGGGTTTTGGACGAAAATAATTCTGAATCTTTTCCGGGCCTCACCCACACTACTGAATGTGGCCTTGGCAACTGTCGCAGATTTGCGACAACGATTGTCGCATGCCGTGCGACAACTGCTCCGGGTCCATCAAAATCCGCACAACGGCGCGTCGCAACAATGCTCCAGTTGATTCGCAGACGTGCGAAATCCGTGCACGCTTCGCTCGTCCGATGGCGATGGCGCATCGAAATCGGCGTATTCCGGCTGAGCGGTCTGGCACGAACGTTGCATGGGACTATTGCAACATGGAGGAGAGATCGAGCCATCTCACAGTCGTCGTAGGTGCATCGACCCTCGCAGAAGACCTGCGTCGGCTGCTGGTGCAATGCGGCGTGGCCCATGCGGGCGTGGCGACGCACCTTCGCGGGCTGCGAAAATCCATGCTGCTGGGCGAGAACGACCTGGTCATCGTCTGCATTGCACTCGATCAAAACACCCTCCAGCGACACGGCGACTCACTTCGCAGGTTGCTGGCTGATTGCCACTGCTTCCCCCAGGCAGTCCGCAGTGTTGGACTCCTGACCGAAGTCGGTCTCACCCGCGATGTGGCGGATATGGGCTGCGATGTCTATGCCCACGACACAAAGCAGGCCGCCAACGCGGTCCGTCTGCTGGCCCGAAGGTGGACCCGGCAGCGAGCCAGCGCCACGGCGGCTCGCCGCGCTCGCCAGCGGGCGGAAACCAATCGCATCGCACCCAACGCATGGGTCTGGGGCAATGCGAAACTCCCAATCGAATTCGCGTCATTGATGAAGCCCATGGGCAACCACGCCGGTGACGCTTCCGTCAGTGCCGTATCCCGGCCCAGGCAAACCCGAGTCAGAAGGGCCGACCACGGCCGCAGCCCGAAACGAACTCCGGACAAGCATCCGGGCTTCGAGTGATCTTCCCCAAGCCGCGCGGAAAACGCGCCGCATGGACTTCCCGAGGAACCAGAAGGCAACGCCAACTGGCACTCCTCAACGAACTCTCTCTCTTCTCTCCGCGCCGTGCCGGCGGGTACGGCGTGGAACTACGGATCGGACCGACAGCCTGCGACGCAACAATCGCAGACTCAAGGCGAGATCGAAAAGTCTCTCTCTCTTCTCTCCGCGCCGTGCCGGCGGGTACGGCGTGGAACTTTTTTGGACGATCTCTGCCAGCGGCAAACACTGGCCACCTGCCCCTGACGCGAGTCGGCGGCGCATTCACAGGCGATTCAGCGCGGCGTGCCCCACCCTCCCCCGCCGGGCGTCTCCAGGACAATTCGATCGCCGGGCATGACCTCACATCCGTCGATGGATTCCAAATGAATCACGGCGCCATCGGCACGAATGACGCGCTGCGTGCCGCGGGCCCCGCTTGCGCCGCCGCTCATCCCATAGGGCGCTTGCACGCGGTGCTGGCTCAACACTGAGAGCGACACTGGAGCAAGAAAAGTGAACTCGCGTACGACGCCATCGCCTCCGCGAAATTGACCGCGTCCGCCAGACCCGCGCCTGATGGCGAATTGCTCGACGCGAACGGGGTAGCGGTGCTCGACGATTTCCGGATCGGTAATGCGCGTGTTGGTCATATGTGTGTGTACCGCATCGGCCCCGTGGAAGTCCTGTCCCGCTCCGCTTCCGCCGCAAACGGTTTCGTAATATCCAAAGCGATCGTTGCCGAAGAGCAGGTTGTTCATCGTGCCTTGGCTGCACGCGCACAGATTGAGCGCCTTGAGGAGCGTGTCGACAATGCGCTGACTGGTTTCGGTGTTCCCCCCGACGACGGCCGGGCATAGCGCCGGATCATCGACAAACTTTGGATTGAGCATGCCATGTGGGATGTGCACATCCACCGCGCGCATGATGCCCTCGTTCAGCGGCAGCCGTTCGCCGATGAGCAGGCGAAGCACGTACATCACCGTGCTTCGAACAATCGCGGGCGTGGCGTTGAGATTGCC
>CAMPIL010000149.1 GCA_946886375.1 uncultured Phycisphaerales bacterium | reverse complement strand
GAGCCGGGTACAGACTGGCCAGCACGCGATGAGCGGCTGCTGCGGCGGCGGCATCAAGCGAATAACCCGGGGGCGGCGCGGCGACCCACTGGAATGGAACGTACTTCTTGTCCCGTGCGTTCACAGCGTCGTAGATCGCGCAGTGCACCATGGCCAACGCGCGGCTGGCCATGGGAGGATTCGTGTTGGTGGCCTTGATGGTGTTGAGAGTGATGTCGTTCCAGTCGTGAACGACGTTGGCGGGGCAAGGATCGCCGAGCGCCAGCAGCCCGATCGTCGCGAGCATTGTGGGCCATCGGTTGGTGGTCATTGTGCCTCCTGCCGGACAGTCGATTGCATGTGCGGGATGCCGCTTGGACGCGCTGATTCGGAACATACTGCTGTGGCTGGCGGCCACAATCGGGAATGGGGCGATGTTGTGGCGCGGGCCGCAAACTCATGCGATGTCCGTAGGTGATGGAGACAAGTGGATCTCGCGGGGCCACCGGCAAGCCGGACCACGCCTGCCTTACGAGGCCGGGCGGACCGTGTGCGCACGAAAAAACCCCCGCGTGAGCAGGGGTTCAAGTGGGCCAGAGAGGACTCGAACCTCCGACCTCGCCCTTATCAGGGGCGCGCTCTAGCCAGCTGAGCTACTAGCCCGCCGGGCGGACGCAAGGCCAGATGGCCCGTCGCTGCCGAAGGCAGGGGAAAAGTATATCACGCCTGCGGCAGGTGTCATCTGAGCCTGAAAGTTGCCACGCTTGGCTATGAAGCGCAAGAAAAACCCTTGAGAGAACTCCCTCAAGGGTTTGGAATGCGAGCGAAGTTGTTCACGCTTTGTGTTACGGGCAGGCGCCCCAGCCGTTGATCACCGCCAGCAGATCATTGACGTTGACCTGGCCATCAGGTCTGGCGGGTGCAATGTCCGCCGGGCAGCCGCCGCAGGGACCCCATGCGTTGATCACCGCCAGCAGGTCGTTCACGTTCACCTGCAAGTCGCCCGTCACGTCGGAAGTACAGGAAGGCGGCAGGTTGCAGGTGATTACGACGGTTCCGTTGCCGGTCGTCGCGGTCGCACCACCGACGCGCACGCGATACACGGTGCCGCTGGTGACCGGGAAGGAAATCTGCGATGAACTGCCGCAGAAATCGTCGTTGCAGGCGAGCATCTGGCCAGCCACGGTCGGGCAGGGCCCGTACGCGGCGAGGCGGGTATTGAACGATGCGCCGCAGACGCTCACCGTGGCGGTGCCGGTGCAGGTGGCGCTGAACTTGTACCACAGGTCGTTGACGATCTGCGTGGGTCCGGCGCCGCAACCGGCGCCTTCATCGGGGCCGTCGGTCGTTGCGCCAAACGTGTTGAACGCAGCGCTTCCGCTGGCCACATTGGTGGCGTTGACGCAGGTGTCGTTGGCTGGGGGCAGCGGCACGACCTTGTAAACCTCGCCGCCGCGGTCAACGATGTACAACTCGCCCGCGTTGTCCTCGCCGAACGAAGTGACCGAAGCGATGGACAATCCACCGCCCGGCGCCAGTTCCGCGGTGCGGTTGGTGAAGTTGGTGACGGTCGAGCCGTCGTACATCAACGACCAGATCTGGTTGCTGGCGTTGTCAGCGAAGAAATACGTCCCCTGCAGCGACGGGATGCCGTTGCCGCGGTACACGTATCCGCCGATGATCGCCAGGCCCGTGGTGGGATTGACATAGGTGTGAATGGGATTGGTCAGCGTCGCTCCGTTGCACGTGCAGCCGGAAAGACCGGTGCAGACGTTGCCTTCCATGCACCGCCAGCCGAAGTTGCGGCCGATCGCGCCCGCAGGGGCGAAGTCAATTTCCTCGCGGGCGTTCTGGCCCACGTCGCCGATGTACAGGTTGCCGTTGAGGCGGTCGAACGAAGCCCGCCAGGGATTGCGCAAGCCCCAGTGAAGGATTTCATCCAGGCCTGCGGTGGGACCGAAGAAGGGGTTGGAAGTCGGGCTTGTGTAGCCGTTGACCGATCCGTTGCCGTTCACGCCGTCGTCATCATCGTTTCCGGGAGTGTTGTCCGCGCCGTCGATGTCGATGCGCAGCATTTTGCCCAGGTACGCGTTGGTGTTCTGGGCGTTGTTGGGCGGGTCGTTGCCGCTGCCGCCGTCGCCGGTGTTGATGTGCAGGTAGCCCTGCGTGTCGCCTGGGGTGAAGCCGATCCAGCCGCCGTTGTGATTGCTCTGCGTGGGGTGGCTGAACGTGATAATGGTCGTCGCGCTGGCCGGGTCAGCCGTGGTTGACGTGGCGAAGGGAGCGTTGGCGCGGTAGCGGACAACGTGATTGTTGCCGCCGCTGGTGTAGTAGACCCAGAAGTAGCCGTTGTTCAGGAAGTTGGGGTGGAAGGCCAGTCCGAGCAGGCCTTCTTCGTTGCCGGTGTTCAGCGACGCGATGGACAGGTAAATCGTTCCAGAGAGCGTGGGCGGCTGCGTGGTGATGTCAAGCACGCGGATGCGCCCGACGCCTGCGTTGCGTTGCTCGACGATGAACAGACGCGCGTTGTCGCCGATCGGCGAGGCCACGTACAGCGGCAAAGTCAGACCCGACGCCACGCGAACAGTTGTGACCTGGGCTTGCGCGTTCATCGCCAAGCCGAGGCTTGCACAAGCCACAGCGAAGCACATTGAGATCGATTTGAGCATGTTCTTCATCCTTGTCACGAGCGAGTCCTGCTGGCGATCCGGGCATGATGAAAGAGCGTCCGATATGTGCCGGGGCTCCCAAGGCCAGACCTGGGCGGCAGCAGAGTCTTTCGTCCAAACAACCTTGCAAGTTGCCAATACCCCGCCCCAACCAGAACAGATGTCCACGCATCGAGCAATTCATGCAACGCAGTCCGCACGCCACTTTGGCGCTTGAACCGTGATGTAGAATAAACCACCCCGCCCGCCGGGGCAAGACAAACGTTCTGAAACTGCTTGCGTGACAACGATTTACGGCGATACAGCAGTTTCCGGCGCGTTCCTAAGCACATTGCCGATGGCTTGGACCCTGTTCTGAAGGCGGTCAAACACCGAACCATACAACTGCTTCGCATCGGCGATCGCCTGCGGGTCCTTCTGCTCAATCGCCCAGCGCAAAACCGGCAGCATCCACGCTGAGTACCCCGAATCCGGGTCGCTCGCCGCGTACAGGTTGCGGAACCACGGCCGCCAACCGGACGCAACCGTCTCAGGTTCGTTGGGTCGAAGCCATTCGCGCTCCATCGTCAGCAACGCGAGGTTGATCTGATGCAGGTCATCGTCGCTGAGTGAACCAGCCTGCATGCGCTCCTGCAACTGCTTCCACACCGGTTCAATTGCAGCCTCAAACGCGTCGGCCCGCTGGCTCAGCGAATCGGGCTCGAACTCGATTTTCAATTCGCCCGCGCGTTTGCGAAGCGATTCAAGATGCACCTTGAAGTCCTTGGCGTATGGGCGCGGGTCCAGCGGCAGCAGCGCACCGCCGGCAAGACGCGCGGCTAAACGATTCACCACGCGCGTCAACATGATCGCTGGCTCATAGTCATCGCCCACGACCTTGCGATACCACGTGAGCGTGTCGTAGTTGGAGTGATACGCCGTGCCCTGGCTCCCTTCGCCGCCCAGCCCGCACGATGGAATGCCAAGGTGGCAATAGAACCCGACGTGATCCGAACCGCCGCCGAGGTTGTCGAAACTCCCTTCGTCACGATCCCCCAGCCAGACAGTTCGCACGGTCTTGGCGGCATCGCGCGCCTGCGGCACGTCGCGGGTCACCTGTTCGATGATTCGCTTGAGCGAAGGCGAAGCGCTGACACCAAAATTCGGACCCATCGCCGCCGCATCCAGGTTGATGTACGCGACGGCGTCGGTCAGTCGGTCCGCGTAGGCCTCGCAGTACTCCGTCGAGCCGATGATGCCGTATTCCTCGGCTCCCCACAAGGCAAAGATGATCGTGCGCGCCGGGGTGAATCCCTGCTGCGACGCATCAAAGAAACTTCGCGCCGCCTCCATCACCAGGATCGTTCCCGCCAGTGGATCGCTCGCGCCGTGGCACCACGCATCGTGATGGCAGCCGATGATGACCGCCTGCTCCGGGCGCGTCGCGCCCCACAACGTGGCGATCACGTTGGCGGACTTGGTAATGGTGCGCTCCTGCTTGACCATCAATCGAACGCGCAGGTCTTTTCCGCCTTCCAGTCGATAGGCGCATGGCAGACCGCCCTGCCATGACTTGACCAGATCCGCGGGCAGCGCGCGGCCGGTCATGCGAAGCATGATCTCTCTTGCAGCGCCGTAGCCGATCGGCTGGACGGGAATGCGCGGCAGATCGACCGTCTGCGGATCCAATCGCTTGGCATCCTCAGCTGCGCCGATTCCCGGCGTCAGCGGATCGCCCGGATACTCAAGCGTGTTCAGCGAGCCGCGCTGGATAAAGGTTTCATTGGCCCAGCCGCCTTCCGGATAGGGCACGCCCTTGCGGTAGCCGCTGTCATCGGGATCGGTGTAGATGAGCAGCCCCGCCGCACCCGCGTCTTGCGCGAACTTGGCTTTGTATCCTCGAAAGTTGCCTCCGTAGCGTGCCAGCACGATCTTGCCGGTGCAATCGATTCCCAATGCCTTCAAGGTGTCGAAGTCGCTTCGCGTTGCGTAGTTGGCATAGATCACTTCCGCGGTCACATCGCCCGATCCGCTGTAGGCGTTGAAGCCGATGGTCAGCGCGGGGTCCTTGGTGAACCGGTCCTGCTCCAGCGCCTGTTCCTTCACCGGCAGCGAGAGTTTCTCCGGCGCGACAATTTCCAATGCTGCATCAATCGGCTTGGCGAGGTACGCCCAGAACTCGTGCACCTCGACTTCCATGCCAAGCATTCGCATGGTGGCGGCGAAGCGCTTGATGCTTCGTTCATCGCCGGGCGAACCGGCGATGTGCGGCTCTGATCCGAATTGATCGTGAAAGGTTCGAAGGCTTTCCCGCCGGGGCACAGCGTTCAGCGCGGCCTCGTACGCAGCCTGCCGCTCGCGCTGCGTGGGCATCCACCACTCGTTCAACGTCGGCGGCGGCTCGGCGTGGGTGCTGCTGATGGCGGTCATCGCCAAGACGGCGATCAGAGTCAATTTGGTTTTCATGCAGAGCATTCTACTGATCGGCGGGCGCGATTCGTTCGTTGGCGTGGGCTTTCTGGCGTTCTGCTCCGGCTGATTGCTCCTGCACCTTGGACCAGTGCCGCAGGATTCCATCCACGTTCATTGTGAGCAGATTGGTGGAGACGTAGTGCGAAAATGCCAGGTCGCTGACACCGTCGGCCCGCGCCTCGCGGCGGTTCCACTCGATGTATCGCCGCAGGATTTCATCGCGTGACAAACCCTCAGCGCGATGCCTGCGCACGAACTCCGCATGTTCATCGATCAGTTGGTGCAGCCGCGCAAAGTGCGCATCCACGTTTCGTCGCATGCCGAAGTGCGTGAGGTGGATTGCGGCGAAGTTCATTGCGCGCAATCGCTCGATGCTTGCGTGCCATGCCTTTGGATCAAACTCCGGGGGCGGGGTAGGCACAGAGATGAACCGGCCCTCGGGAGGCTCGGGCACGCCCGGCACGCTGATGCCGCCCACATCACCCACGAAACAAATGTCCTCGATCGCAAATGCGTGATGATGTCGCGCGTGGCCCGGCGTTTCGATGGCGGTGATTTGCAGCCCGCCTGCGTCAATCACATCGCCATCATGAACGGGCGTCACGCGGTCGGGCGGAACGGGGATGATCGAACCCCACAGGCGATCCATCTGTCTGCCATAGATTCTCGTGGCGCTGTCAATGAGTCTGGACGGATCGATCAGGTGCTTGGCGCCGAATTCGTGAACGTAGATTTGCGTGCCGTTTCGCGCCAGGTGGCCCGCCGCGCCCGCATGATCCAGATGAATGTGCGTCACCAGCGCGTGCTGCAGTTCTTCGAGCCGCAGACCGATTCGCGCCAAACCGCTGCTGAGATGCTCCAGCGTGCTCGCCGGGCCGGTTTCGATGAGTACCGGCCCGTTCGGGCCAAACACCACGAACGCCGCAATGGCGTTGGGGATCTCCAGGTAACTCAGATCAATGGTTTCGATGCGCAGCATGGCGAGACCTGAATCGTACGCGATGGACGCGGAGAATCTCGAACGCCTGCACACGCTCAAGGTATGATGCCGCTGTGCCCGGGCCGCTCATCATCTCGACGTGGTCGTTCGGTCAGCGTGGCAACACGGCGGCGTGGCCAGCCTTGCACGTCGGCGGGTGCAGTCTCGACGCAGTTGAAACCGCGTGCTGCGCCGTCGAGCGCGATCCGCAGGTTGATTCGGTCGGGTTCGGCGGATTGCCCGACTGCGCCGGCCATGTCAGCCTCGATGGCTGCATCATGCTGGGTCCGGGCAAATGCGGCAGCGTGTGCGCGGTGCGCCGCTACATGCATCCGGTTTCCATTGCCAGGCGAGTGATGGAAACGACCAATCACATCATGCTCGCAGGCGAAGGCGCGGAAACCTTCGCGGAGGCGCATGGCTTTACGCCTGCGGATCTGCTTTCGGCCGAGGCGCAGGACGCCTTTGCCCAATGGAAAAAGAATCACGCGCCGCTTGATCAGTCGCGCGACAGCGGACTGTCGCGGTCATTCCGCCCGCCGCGTCCCGTCGATCGGCCCGCTTCAACTGGTCGATTGTTTCTGCATCCCGCGCCGGATGATTTTGATGAATCCAGTTGGAAGCATCACGACACGATCGGCGTGCTTGCGCTGGACAGCGCTGGCGTGCTGGCCGGCGCGTGCTCGACCAGCGGCACGCCGTTCAAGCTGCCCGGTCGCATCGGCGATTCGCCGATCATCGGCCATGGGCTGTACGTTGATCCCAAGTTCGGCGCGGCGGTGGCCACGGGAACCGGTGAACTCATCATGGATGTCTGTGGCAGTTTCCTCGCGGTGGAGTTGCTCCGCCGGGGCGCGAAGCCGCTGGATGCTGCTTGCGTGACGCTGCGGCGAATCACCGAAAGCCACGACATCCAGCCCGAGCACCAGGTGGGATTGATCGTGCTCACGCAGGAAGGCGAATTTGCCTCCGCGGCCATCAAGAGCGGTTACAAGACATCCATCCGCACAAAGGATCGCGATGAAGTGATCGATCCCGATGCAGTGCTGATTTGACGGTCAGGCTCGTCAATTCGCAGCCGCAGCGCCCTCGCTGGTTTCGATTGAATTGCCTTCGGCCTTCCACGCGCGCATGCCACCGGTGAGGGTGCGAACGTCGCCGTGGCCCAGTTCGATCAGCCGCTTGCTCATGCCGTTGGCGCGCGTGTCGTTGTAGTCGTTGCCATAGACCACGATGACGTCGTAGCCGTTGAGCAGTTTGTGATCCAGCGTGACGCGTTCATAGGGCATGCTGATGGCGCCGGGGATGTGTCCGGCGCGGTAGTCGGCCTCTGGCCGCGCATCCACCCACGCGCCGGCCTCGGTTCCTGCCAAGCCGAGCAGTTTCTTTTTGCCCTGCACCAGTTGCTGGGCATCAACAGCGTTGATGGGAACGAGCACCTTGTCGCTGGAGGTCGTGGTGCATCCAGCCGCGATGATTGCCATCAGTGTCACAATGAACCAATTTCGAATCTGCGATCGAACTGAAACCATGCCTGTCTCCTGAATCGTGGGCGTTGAACAAGCGAGTTGGAGGCGAAGTACCTACCTTCGGTCACGCCAGTGGGTTCGGATCAAACTGCCTGCGTCGACCATGCCGGTTGCACGGTCGACGCCGATTGTTCCACCGGGCCTACCATCCAACCTGAAATACCTGCCGGGACCGGCGCGTTGGTATCGGCTTGGCTGGAAATCCTGAACCGCCTTGGCATAACTCGGTTGCATGCGTGTCTTTGACACAGGTTCTTGCAAACAAAGGATTTACGCAACTCCGCACAGGCAGGAAACACCCGTTCAGACTGGTCAGCGCCTGAGATTGATTGGGAATCTGATTTCCATGCGAACACTGCTCGCCATTGCGTCGGCACTGCTGATTTTGAGGTCGGCGGTGGCGCAAGATGATCCTGGAAAAGCGCCGCCTTGGAAACCCGGCCAGCCAGCGTTGCCTTCAGGCCCCGGAACCAGCCAGCAAGTGAAAGTTGCTTCATTCTGCGATGCGCAGCAAGTCGCACCGGGCGAAACTTTTCATCTGGCGTTCGTGTTCACCATCGAACCGAAGTGGCACATCTACTGGAAGAACTCCGGTGCCAGCGGCGGGCCCACGCAAATTCAGGTCACGGGCCCCGCCGGGTTCACCATCGGCGAAACTCTGTACCCGCGCCCCAGCGCCATCCACGGAGAGGAAGGCGTGAGTTACGGCTACGAGGGCAAGACGGTGCTATACGTTCCAGTCACCGCGCCGCAGGAATTGCGCATGGGCCAGGCGGTGTTCACCGCGAAGATCAACTGGATGGTGTGCAAGGAAGTTTGCCTGCTCGGCCGCACGACGCAGATGGTCAGCGTCACGACGGTCAGCGGCAATTATCCTGAAACCCCGTTTCATGACATGACCCCCATCGATCCTGACGT
>CAMPIL010000148.1 GCA_946886375.1 uncultured Phycisphaerales bacterium | reverse complement strand
TGGCGTCGCGCGGATTGGTGGGCATCGGGGCAACTTCGGCCTGGTCAGGTTTGTATGTGCCCTTGGCGACGCGGATTACGTAGTGATTGTTCTGGACATCCCCATCGGCTGTTGCGACCGCAAGAGCATCCTGAAGGTACTTGAACGAATCGGACCAATCCTCTGCTATTCCAGGGCCATTCACGAGTGAGGTGGCGTCGACGCGCAGTGTGAAAATTTGTGGTGGTCCAGGCTGGGCAACGGCGATTGTGGGGAACACGAAAACAGTTGATGTCGAGATGATCCGGGTGAGCCGAACGATTCTCTCGAAGCGATTCATGAGGAACTCTCCTGTTTTGTAAGAAACGCGTCCTGGTAAGGACTTCTATCGGGCATCAAGGCGGAATCGCGTGAAAGAACTTGCTCATTGTCAATGCATGAGATATATTTTGGGAAGCGTCAGCCCACTTGAGCCAAGATAGCCAGCGGAGCGTTTCGCGTGAAATCTACACGTTACTTTGTAAAGTGGGCGGCAGGCGAAGTAATCGTGACGATCGCATGGTTGGCGTCAGAGTGCGCAGCCACTGGGCAGTGCCCGCGCTACGGCTTGCAACTCATTGCTCCGCCGTGCAGTCCCGGAACTCTATCTGCCTATGGAATGAATAGCGGTGGAGTTACCGTAGGAGAATACGGATGTATAGCGTTCAGTGATCGTCCATTCGTGAGGTATGGAAACGACAACATTACTCCCATTCCGTTACCGCCAACTCATCCCGACGGTTATGCTGGGGCCGTCAACAATTCTAATGAAATTGTGGGTGCAATGTGGAACGCCGCAACGGGTGCAGTTCATCGTGGTTTTTTCTTGAGCCGAGATGGATTATTGAACGATCTTGGTTCGCTGCCCGGGGGCAGCGAGGTAAGCCCCGGCGGCTTCAATGAACTTGGTGTGGTTGTGGGTTCGGCGAGTGTCGGCTCTGCGATTCATGCCTTTCGCTGGCAGAATCGCAAGATGATCGATCTCAATCTGCCTCTAGGGCCGAACAATAATGCGGCCTCCATAAATAATCGCAACCAGATCGTCGGCTGGATGGGCGTCTTTGACGTACCTCCATTTGTTGCCTTCCCATTTCTCTGGCAAAACGGCGTAACAACGCAGCTGCCGCTGCCCTCAGGCGCCATCACCGGATCCGCTCGTACAATCAACAACAAAGGCGAAATCACCGGCAGGCATTACCGCCCGAACCCAAGTGGCAGCGGCAACGTGTCACGTGGATTACTCTGGCGCGACGGCGAGGTGATTGAGATTCAGCCCTTGCCGAGCTTCTCCAATAGCGGCTCCCCAAGCATCAACGACCATTCACAGATGATCGGCAGCTGCTGGAATGTGGGCAGCAGCGCATTGCCGGGCTTCCTCTGGCGCAACGGCGTCACCTATCCGATTGACCAACTGCTCCCGCCGCATCCCACCATCACCAACATCCAAGTTGCTTCCATCAACAACAACAGCGAGATCGTCGGCACCGCCACGCTCGTGGGTTCCGGCACCACCATCGGTGTCGTCCTGCTTCCAATCCCGCCTTTGATTGGCGATGTGAACTGCGATCAGAAGGTGAACGTGCCGGACCTGCTCACCGTGATTCATTCCTGGGGCCGATGCGCTCCGCCGGCCTTCGGCGTCAACTGCCCGGCGGACCTGGACAGCGACAGCAACGTCGGTCTGAATGACCTGCTGACGGTCGTGTTGAACTGGGCGCCGTGAGCGTCAGCCGGCCGCTCCCGCGAGTGCTTTGGGCCAACTTGAAAACTCGTTCCAGCGCTGAGCGTAGTGCCGTTTGGATGCGCGTTGTTTCCCCCGACGCAGTTCACGCTTGGCCCCGTTTGTAGTCAATCCAATCCACGACTATTCGGCATCGCCCGCCAACGGATCATCCGCAACGGCCTGATCGGCAATCGTTGGCTGGGCTGGGGCTGTCCCGCCCCGCGTTGACGATCCCTGCCGCGTCTTCTAGCATCGACGATTCTGTACCTTGAGGAGTCGTCCGTCCGTGCGCACCGCCGTCATCAGTGACATTCACGCCAACCTTGAAGCGCTGCGCGTCGTGCTGGACCACATCGACAAGCAAAAGGTTGATCGCATCATCTGTCTGGGCGACATTCTGGGCTATGGTCCCAACCCGGTGGAATGCGTGGACCTGATCGCCGAGCGCTGCGAGTGGTCGCTGATGGGCAACCACGACTTCGGCGCGCTGTATGAGCCGACCAACTTCAACCAGGCCGCAGAGCAGGCCGCCTACTGGACCCGCGCGCAGTTCGAGGCCGAGAGCGATTCGGTCAAGGCCGCCAAGCGCTGGGAGTTTCTGGGCAAGTTGCGCGTGCGCGTGATGGATGGCGATTTCCTGTGCGTGCACGGTTCGCCCCGCCGGCCGATCAACGAGTACCTGTTTCCCGAAGACGCCATCAACTCGCCGGTGAAGATGCAGCAGATCTTCGAGCGTGTGGACAAGTTCTGCCTGGTGGGCCACACTCACGTGCCGGGCGTGTTCACCAACGAACCGGACTTTTACCCGCCGGACGATCTGGAAGGCCTGTACAAGTTCAGCGATGGTGAGAAGGCGATCGTGAACCCTGGTTCGGTGGGCCAGCCGCGCGACCTCGATCCGCGCTCCAGTTACGCGATCCTCAGCGATGACCGGGTCGAGTTTTTCAGGCTGGAGTACGACGTGAACGCCGTGGCTGAAAAAATTCACGCGATCCCGCAATTAAGCGATTGGCTGGGGGAAAGACTCAAAGAAGGCAGATGAACAGATTTACGATTGGTGATTGACGATTTAGGATTCGCTGTTGAGCCCGGTCCGGCAGGTGCATACTCGGTCGCCAATCGAAGAACGTCCCCTCGTCAATAACCCACATGTCACGCCGCGCCCGCCGCATCTTCATCACGTCAGCCGTGCTCCTGGTCGCCGCAGCCGTGGTGGCGGCGGTGTTCTTTTCGCCTGGGCGATCCGCTCCGCCGCAGCCCGTGGCCAATCCGCCGCAGGCGGCGACTCAGCCCCAGTCGATCGCAGCGGCTCCGCAGTCCACGCCCGCCGATGCCGCCAGTCAAACGCAACCGCAGCCTGCGGTCAATTCAGACGCGGCGGTCTCCGCGACGCAACCCCAAACTCCTGCGACGCAGCCGCTTGGGGGCTTGCGGGCTGTGGCCCCGGGCAATGACATTGGCCCGCGCGATCAGCCGCCTCAGCCGTTGGGTTCGCTGGACCCGCGCGTGAGCGTGTTGCAGGTGAATTTCACGCGCCTGGGCGCGGGGATTCAGGCCATTCCGTTCAGCGACATCTGGGAGACGGCCACGGCCAAGCGCACCGCGAACCGCTATTTCCGCCAACTTCCTCCCGGCGCACCGATCGATTTCGATCAACTGGATGAAGACCAGCGGTACGTGCTCGCCGCCACCACGCCGTATATCTGGGGCGGTGAGACCTATTCCGTGCCGGTGATGGCGGCGCATTCCATCATCGTTGATGACCAGGACATTTTGCTGCTGAGGGAGGAGATCTGGTCGGAAACGGCGCAAGGCAGGTTCGCCACGCGCATTGTGGATGAGCAGGGCAACCCGGTGCTTGAGATCACGCGCCAGTATTCGCTGGGCGCGAACTATGACATCACGCTCAAGCAGAGCGTTCGCAATCTGAGCGATCGAGCCGTTGCGGTGCAGTGGAGGCAATATGGTCCGACGGAACTGCGCGCCGATGTGTCGGGCTACATTGATCGCCGCCGCTTCTCAATTGGTTATCTGCCCGACCCGGTCCGTCAGCCGAACCTGGTCTTGGTGGGCGATCTGGACGCCGAGCGCAGCGACTTGCTGAAGCGGCCGGAGAAAGCCGCCAAGACCACTGATCTCGAGCAGTGGCGCGATCTGGTGACGATTTGGCCCAACCCAACCAGCCGCACGCGCGGCTACGACCTCTCGTGGTTCGCGAGTCTCAACCGGTATTTTGCCCTGGCGGTGCATCCATCGGGCGAGCAGGTTTCCAGCGGCACATACTCACTGAAAACGGCCGTGCAGGAAATCGGGTTGAATGTTTCCGCAGGAGTGGCCGAGCAGCAGGTTGTCTTCACGTCGCTGATCAGTCCCAATGCCACGATCAATCCCGGCGGCGACGCGGCATTTGACCTGGCCGTGTACGCCGGCCCGCTGGACCGCGGCGTGCTGGGCAAAATCGAGCCATACGCCACGCTCTCCATGTCGGAGATGATCGTGTACCGCATGGCCGGCGGCTGCTGTTCGTTCCTTACATTCCAGTGGCTGGCGAGATTCCTGCTGTGGTTCCTTTCGTTCCTGCACGACTACATCGTCTTCGACTGGGGCGTGGCCATCATCCTTCTGGTGGGCGTGGTGCGCACGCTGCTGCACCCCTTGACCAAGAGGTCGCAGATCAACATGCAGCGCTTCGGCAAGCAGATGTCTGCGATGAAGCCGGAGATCGACAAACTTCAGAAGAAGTACGGCAACGAACCCAAACGCATGCAGGCCGAGCAGATGAAACTCATGCGCGAAGCGGGATTGAATCCGTTTCAGATGCTTGGCTGCCTGCCGATGTTCCTCCAGACGCCGATCTGGATCGCGCTGTGGGCGATGCTGTACCTGGCGTTTGAAATCCGCCACCAGCCGGCCTTCTATGGCGTGTTCCAACTGCTGGGCGATTGGCAGTTTCTCGGTGATCTTTCCAGCCCCGATGATTTCTGGATTCTGCCCGGCGGCGGATTCACAATTCCGCTGGTCGGCTGGCACATTTCATCGTTGAATCTTTTGCCATTGCTGCTTGGCGTGGTGTTCTACGTGCAGCAGAAGTACATGTCGCCGCCGCCCACGCCCAACATGACCGCCGAGCAACTGCAGCAGCAGCGCATCATGAAGGTGATGCTGGTGCTGATGATGCCGATCTTCCTGTACAAGGCTCCGTCGGGATTGACGCTGTACATTTTTACGTCCACGTGCATCGGCATTCTGGAGAGCAAGTACATCCGCGCGCACATCAACCAGATCGACCTGCTGCCGCCCAAGCCTGCGGGACCAGCCGAGCCGAAGAAGCCGCGCGACCCGCGTCTGCGAGCCTGGGCCGACGCCGTGGACCGCGCCCGCGCCAAGCGTCGCGGAGGCGACGAGCCGCCACGGTCGTTCAAGAAGCGCAAGTAGGTGCGCAAAAACAAAGACGCCTGCGCGTCGACCGCGTTGAGCACAAGCGGTGGCGGGTGCATCAAATTGCGAACGCGCTGTGGACCCGCTGAGCCGAGGCGATGCACCAGCGCGATGAATCTGATGTGCCGAATCTCATGCGCTGAACCCAACACGCACGCAGTCTGTGTATGAGAACGCACGTGATCTCGTGAGCCAAATGATCCTTTGTGGGTACAAATGAACACAACGGCGGCCAAGTGCTGAGGGCACGCTGAGTCGCTGCGCTGCACCGGCGCAATGAAACCGACACGTTGCGCCGGCGTGCTGTGGCCGACCCGCTGCAGACTCGCGGACGCGAACGCGTGTGATCACGTCCTGTCAAATGATCCTTTGTGGGTACAAATGAACACAAAGCGGCTCGCGTCAGTTCGCTTGACTTGCGTCGAGTCGCGTCGAGTCGAGTTGCGGCTCAACCGGCCGTTGCGGTTTATGCGCTTCAGCAAGCAATGCGTCCCAACAAGAGAGCACTTCTCCCGGCAATCAGTCGCCGATTGATACATCGCAGGGCGTTCGCGGCGGGGCGAGATTCACCCTAGGATTCAACAGCCAAATCGCGGCGCGAGCAGTCAACTCTTGCCTTCCCAGCCGCGTCATGCTGCTCAGGTACCTCGTGATCGACCAGACCGCAGTCATCCTTGCCATCGCGTCACCGCCGGGACATTCATTGCGCGGCATCATTCGCATGAGCGGCGGCGCGGCGCCGGATCTCGTGCGGCGTTGTCTGGCCTCCACACCACACACAGCTGGCATCAATCTCCGGCAGCGGGGGGTGAGCTTCGTGAGATTCCTGCTGCACACCCACGAAATCCCCGCGACCGTCCTCTGCATGCCTGGCCCACATTCCTACACGGGTGAAGATTCGGTTGAGTTGCAGTTGCCGGGCAATCCCTTGCTGTTGCAGCACGCATTGGAAAGCCTGCTCAAATCTGCTGCGGACGCCGGCGTTCGCGCTCGGTTGGCTGAACCCGGCGAGTTCACCGCGCGGGCGTTCTTCAACGATCGGCTGTCGCTCACGCAGGCCGAGGGCGTCGCCGCAACTATTGCAGCCCAATCGGATGCGGAACTTCGCGCCGCCAACCTGCTTCGCACCGGAACGCTGAGCACCTTCGCGCACGATCTTGCGAATGATCTTGCCAACGCGCTCGCGCTCGTCGAGGCCGGCATCGACTTCACCGATCAGGAAGACGTGGTGGCGATCAGTCCTGCTGACCTGTATCAGCGCATGAAAATCTTGCAGCAGCACATCGTCAGGCAACTGGAACATTCCGTCGGCAGCGAGCAACTTGAAGCCATTCCGTGGGTCGTGCTGGCGGGTCCGCCCAACGCGGGCAAATCCTCGCTGTTCAATGCGCTGCTGGGGCGAGAGCGTGCCGTGGTCTCGCCGTTCTCAGGCACCACGCGCGATGCACTCGCCGAGCCGCTGGCGGTTCACACTCCGCACGGGCCGGCCGAAGTCATGCTCATCGATCTTGCTGGATTGGATGAAGCGCAGGACGGCATGAATCAATTGATGCAGACCGCAGCGCAGCAGGCGATCGACCGGGCCGAGTTGATCCTGCGCTGCGTGCCCGTCAACGAGCCCACTCGCGGCGACGCCGATGGGCAGATCGTGGTGCGCACCAAGGCAGATTTGATCCGTCCGGCGCGGGAAGCGCATCAATCGCAGGATGAAATCGCTGTGAGCGCCCTGACCGGCCAGGGGCTGGACACCCTTCAATCAATGATCGCGCAACGACTGGCGGATCGCGCCGTCAGTCTCGCGGCTGATGCCACCGCATTGCGGCCGAGACATGAAGCCGCCCTGCGCTCGGCGTTGGAGAATCTCGTGCAGACGATTGAACTGGTCGAGCCGATGCGTCGCGAGCGGCACCTGGGGTGTCCGGAACTGGTCGCGTCCACCATGCGGGCCGCGCTGGATGATCTTGCATCGCTCGCCGGCGACATCACCCCCGATGAAGTGCTCGGCCGAGTTTTCGCCACGTTTTGCGTGGGCAAGTGAACCGGTTTGTGCGATCGCCACAATCTGCGAACATATGCCGGCAATTGATCGGGCGATTCCATTTGCAACAAAGCGATGAACTCACATTTGATGACATTTCGCGTTCGCTACGCCGAGTGCGACCCCATGGGCGTGGCCCATCACACCGCATATCCGGTGTGGTTTGAAATGGGCCGAACCGAACTGCTGCGCGAATCTCAGGCCACCAACCGGCCGCAGCATCCGCTGACCTATCGCGATTTTGAGGAGCAGGGCGTCTTGCTGGCGGTGGTGTCGCTGAATGTGCGTTACAAGCGATCGGCTCGCTATGACGATCTGCTGACGTTGAATACAAAGATCATCAACATCGGCCGTGCCAAACTCGAACACGAATACGAACTGTTCCGCGATGGCCTGTTGCTGGCCACCGCCTCAACCCTGGCGTGCCTGGACCGCAATGGCCGGCCCCGGCCGCTGCCGGCGGAACTCGGCGAATACACTTCGACTTGAACGCAACGCTCCAGTCATCGCCCGGCCGTCGCCTGCTCATGCCGCTGATGATCCTCATCGCAGCGATCGGGCTGTGGTACTGGACTTCGATTCAGAACCAGAGGCAGACCGAGGTGATTCGCCAGCGCGTGCTGGAAATCTGCAATGCCGCCGCCGCCGGTGCGGACCTCACTGGCCGGCTCAATCCGACCGATCCGTTCGCCGAGCAGCAAACGATTCAGGCGATTCGCCGCGTGTGCGATGGACCTGCTTCCCACTCGAAGCTTGAGGTCGCCGTCCGCCCCGGCGATGTGCAGGGCATGGGCCAAGCCGCGCCTAACGTCACGCACACAGCGATGCTTCGAAAAGATGGCGTCGATCAACTCGGTTTGCGCCTGCAATTCGTTCCCGACACAAGTGAAGTCCGCATCGTGGGATACTGGCTGCCTCAGGCCGCGAGCGGTCCATAGGCGGTATGATCGGTCCTGCACAATGCTCGTGCGGCGCTGCACCCTTCAATCGAATCACCACCGTGCAAATCTGGCTCAACGGCAAATTCATCGATCGCGACCAGGCGTCCGTCCCCGTCTTCGACGCGGGCATTCAGCATGGCGTGGGATTGTTCGAGACGATGCTGGCGCGCAACGGCGCAGTGTTCCGCATTGAAGCGCATCTGGATCGCATGGCGAATTCGGCGCGCGACCTGATGCTCACGCAGCGGCTTCGCATCGATCCGCTCGCCGACGCCGTGGAATCGACCCTCAAACGCAACGCCATGACCGAAGCGCGCGTTCGCCTGACGCTGACCGGCGGCAACCTGAACCTGCTGGAGCGTGAAGGCAAAAGCCAGGTCGATCCCACCATTTTCATCGTTGCGCAGCCTCCCACGG
>CAMPIL010000147.1 GCA_946886375.1 uncultured Phycisphaerales bacterium | reverse complement strand
GTCATGATGCGAACCTGGACCAGCGGCTGGTTGTCAGCGTCGGGAGGAAGTTCCGCACTCACACCGGTGATCAGCGTCGCCGCCGCCGGACCGCTCGAAGCATCCGCGACAAATCCGGCCGGCACGTTGGTGAAGTCGCCGGTGCTTCCAATGCGGTAATGCAAAGCCAGGGGCTGGACCGAGTTGTCGTTGGAGCCGTCAATGTCACGAAGAAGGTAACTGATGGTGATTTCCGAATGACCGCTCGTGTTGAGATTGATCAGGATAAACGGAGCCCGCGCGGTGCCGCTGCCGGACAGCGCGACAACCGGATTCGTAATGTGGAACTCAGTCACGCCGCCGGTCGTGAATGTGTTGGGATTGGTCTGGTTGGCATTCACATCGACGACGCCAGTGCCGTCAATCAGAATGGTTTGAGGGTCAACGCCGGTTGCGTTGGCAAGTCCATCGCCGCGGTACCCGACGACGCCGGGCACGTCCGACCAGTCATCGTTGACCGTAATCAGGCCGATGTTCGACCAGTCCTGCGAGTATGGCAGGGTCTGCGACGTGGTGTCTCCCAGCGCAAATGATGCAACGAACATCGGCGCCGCGCACGTCAGAAGCGTGCAGACGCGGGAAATGGCATGTGACTTGATCATCTTTCCTGCTCCTCAGGGGGACATTCTCATGTTTTGTGGCGCGACCAGCCCATGCGCCCAAGTGAAGACCGGCGCATGCCGGGCTGCCTGCAGCCCGTAACCGGGCCGAACTCTACTGTATCGCCCCGCGGCTGGCCCGCAATATGCAATTGCAGTGATTCACGAATCTTGAACGCAGCAAACCAAAAAAGACAGCGATCGCCGTTTTTTCGGCGATCGCTGGGTTTGGTGCAGTGAATTGTGCTGCTGTGAATCTGGGTTACTTCATCGGCTCATCAGGAACTGATGGCGGATTCGCCGTCGCCGTGATCGGCGCCGCCGAGGTCGGAGTGTGGTCTGGCATAGGCAGCAGGAAGATTTCCACGCGGCGATTCTGCGAAGCGCCGCCCTTGACGGGGTTGGCCACCATCGGGCGATACTCGCCGTAGCCGGCGACCTGGAACCGGTTGGCGGCGACGTTTGAGCTGATCAACGAACTCGCGACGGAAATCGCACGGTGGGCAGAGAGGTGCCAGTTGGTGGGGTGCTTGGCGCGAGTGTCGGCGCGGCTGATCGGCACGTTGTCGGTGTGGCCGATCACGCGCACTTCAAACCCGCTTCCGGTCGGAGTGTTCAAAATCTGCGCCAGTTTCGTGAGGCTTGCCGATGCGCTTGAGGTCAGGTCTGCCGATCCCAGCGCGAAGGTGAAGTCGCTGGCGAACCGCAGCATGCCGCGCTTGGCGTCGAAGGTGAGCAGTTCAGGATGGGCCGAGGCAAGGTCCTGCAGCGCCTTGGACATGTCTTCGGGAAGAGGACCGAAATCAAGACCGCCTACGCGCTTCATCAAGGCGTCGTACTCCGCGGCCATCTTCTGCATGTCCGCGTCAACCAAGCCGTACTTGACCTTCAGGCCATTGAGTTCCGATGTTGCCTTGGACAACTGCTGGCGGATCGTGTCGAGGTTCGCGCGGGCGACATCGCGCTCGTCTTCAAGCGAAACGACCTGCTCCTGCAGCGACCGATTGGCCATGAGCATTTGATCGTACTTGTCCTGCTGCACACAGCCTCCGGCGATGAGCGGCAGGGCCACGAGAAGTCCGGAAATTGAAAAGGTGGCGTAACGTGACATGGCAAGAATCCTTCCTTGAGTTCTTGAATCCTGAATGAACTGCCGACGCATTGACCGTACCTGGTCGCCGTCGCGGCCGTAGTGTACAGGGCAATTGGCCCTATGCTAGAAGAGAGTTGAGTTTTCCAATGTCACTTTTTCCGATTGGGGAAAAGCTGTCGGCAACGCCCGCGCTTCAACTCAATTCGGCAGAGATACCTCACCAGCATGAATCACCCGCGCACATTGTTTCGAGCCGCAGTGATCGCGGATGGCGACTCGGTCGTCGCCTCGCCCGGAGCGGTGCTGACTGAACCCGGGCGCATCCTTGCTGCCGGCACTCCCCAGACCATCGGCATGCCCGGAGATTGCCACGTTGTGGACTTGCCTGAATCAGCGGTGATCCCGGCGCTGGTGAACTCGCATTGCCACCTGGACTTGTCCCACATCGGTCCGGTGCCTTTCTCTGGCGATTTCTCCGCCTGGATCGACCGACTGCGCCAACTCCGGGCCATAACCGATGCGGCAATCGATGCGGCCACCGCGAGGGGAGTCGAGATGTCGCGGGCCGGGGGAACCGCGATTGTTGGCGACATCGCGGGGGTTTCTTCCCTCCAGCCGCTGCGGACGATGCGAAGATGCGGTTTGGCCGGCGTGAGTTACTTCGAGGTCTTTGGCGTAGGCCGCCGCCAAGGCCAAGCCCTCGCCGCAATGCAGGCTGCTGTGAAGGACGTTGAACATTGTGAATCCGGCGTTGTTCTGGGCCTGCAGCCGCACGCACCGTATTCCTGCGGCACAGAGGTGTACCGCGCTGCAGCCGATTTGGGTCGGCCCCTGGCGACACACTTGGCCGAAACGCTGGATGAAATTGAGTTCATCCAGTTCGCCAGTGGTCCTTTGGAGCAGATGCTCAAGCGACTTGGGATGTGGGACGACTCGATCAAGCCGCAGCGCCGCCATCCGATCGAGCATGTCACGCCGTTGCTGGCGAATGTTCCATTTGTCGCAGCACACTTGAACTATGTGGATGATATCCAGTTGGGACTACTTGCCGCGCTGAAGGTGACGGCCGCCTATTGCCCTCGCGCCAGCGCGTACTTCGGCCATCCACATCCCGGTCATTGCGAGCATCGTTATCGCGAGATGCTCGAGCGCGGGATCAACGTCGCGCTGGGAACCGACAGCGTGCTGTGTCTGGACACGGCCGACCGTTTGAGTGTGCTGGATGAAATGCGCCTGCTGTATCGCCGCGATGGAACACCACCGCGCCTGCTCCTGCGCATGGCGACCATCAACGGCGCGGCTGCGCTCGGCTTTGATCCGAACCTTGTGACGCTCAAGCCAGGACCGATTGCGGGACTTCTCGCAATCCCGCTGTGCTCGACCGGAAGCGGCGGCGATGCGTGCGCACGCATGTTGCTGACCGACGAGCCGCCGCAGTGGCTGCTTGGACCGTATCCTGGACAGAACTCATGGCGAAGCGGTTGACGAAGAGAGCCGCGATCAAGGCATCGCCCCGGTTCACCGCAATGGATGCCGACCCCGTGACGGTGGCCCGCAGGCTGCTGGGCCAGCGGCTGGTCCACGTGGTTCGAGGACAGCGACTCGCAGGGCTCATTGTGGAAGTCGAGGCCTATCTCGGCGAGACCGACCCGGCTGCACATACCTTCGGCGGACGCCGGACCGCGCGGAATGAATCGATGTACCTGCCCGGCGGCCATGCCTACGTGTACTTCACCTACGGTGCCCATTTCTGCCTGAATGTCGTCTGCGGCCATCGCGATGAAGGCGTCGCGGTGCTTATTCGCGCGCTGGAGCCGACTGAAGGCATTCAGCAGATGTTCGCCAATCGCCCTAAGGCCCGCCTGGAGACCGATTTATGCTCGGGTCCGGGCAAATTGACGCAGGCGCTCGTCATCGACCGCCGGTTGGATGGGGTCGATCTGCGAACCAGCACCGAACTCTTCATTGAGCGGGTGCGGAATCGTCCCCTCCCCGCAGGCATGATCAAAGCGGGCCCCCGGATCGGGTTGAACCCCCGTGAACACTGGCAGCCGGGCTGGGGGGACAATCCGCTGAGATTTTTTATCAGGGAAAATCCCCATGTCTCCTGTTGATTCCGCCGGAACACTGGTCAGAATATCAACGTAATTTTGTGCTGACCGCCGATATCTGTGAGTCCGTGACGACCACCACCCATGAGCCAACAACAGCAGCAGCAAAAAGCCAAAGAACTTGATTGGAGCAGGATCTTGAACGCCACCGGGCCTTACCCGCTTGAGGCGTTCACCTTCGTGCGCGAAGGACTCACCTATACCTCGCAACGAATGCACCGCAGTGCCGAGAACTCGGTTGATGTGGACCGCCACATTTCCGGGCAGCAATTGTGCATGGGGCTTCGCGACTTTGCCATTCAGCAGTACGGCTTGCTCGCGCCTGTGGTGTTGAAGCACTGGCACGTTCGCCGGACCGATGACTTCGGCCGCATCGTTTTCGCAATGATCAACGAAGGACTGATGAGCAAGACGCCGGACGATTCCCTTGAGGACTTCCGGATGGTCTATGACTTTGAAGAGGCCTTCAATTCTGATCATCTGCGCACGTGCATCGGCGCGAGTTGATTTTTCGCGTCGTCACTCCAGAGCATTGTTTGCCGGGCCTGAATGAATTCAGTAGGCTTTGGGGCCATGCCCCAGCAGACTGTGCTGCCGCGCACCCCGCCGCACCAAGACCGCCCTCTTGACCGCCTCCACGTCTGGCAGATTCAGGCGGTGCGAGATGTGCTGTTCGTCGTCACCATTATTTTCCTGATCTGGCTGGGCTATGTCATGCGCGCGGTCACGGTCCCCTTGCTCGTGGCGCTGCTCTTGGCGTATTTGTTCGAGCCGCTGGTTTCTTCTTTGACCGCGAGAATGAAGACGTCCCGCTCAGTCGTCGTCGGCGGCTTGCTCGTGAGCGTCAGCGTCGGCGTGCTCCTGCTGCTCGTCATCACCGTGCCGCTGATCATCGGGCAAACAGCGCGCCTGGTGCAGGATGTTCGCGGCGGCCGATTCCAGCATTCGATCCTCAAACTGAGAGAAGTCGTCCCGCCCGAGTATCAAGCCGATTACGAACGCGCGGTGCAATGGTTGATGCCCGGCATAGAAGTGCCGCCCGCAACCACTCAACCCGCGGACCTGCCGCCGGACCCCGCCCTCGCAGCGCCCGATCGCATCGACGATGAAGCGAGGCTTCGCGAGTTGATTCGTGAGGAGATCGCCGCGCAGCGCGATGATGTTGCCACCTTTGAAGCGTCCTCGGCATCGCTGTGGGATCTGGCGCGCTCCGGCGGGCGCACGATGTTCGGCATCATCGGCGCGATCGTCGAACTCGGCCTGCTCGCCTTTCTCATCCCGTTCTATTTCTTCTTCTTCAGCGTCTCGTTTCCAACCGTGGTGAACTTCGGCCGCGACATGATCCCCGTCGCCAATCGGCCGCGCGCACTCGCCATGATCAGCAAGATGGATCGCGCGGTGGCCGGGTTTGTTCGCGGCCGCATCGTGATCTGCCTGATCATGGGAGCCATGCTCGCGCTGGGATGGTTCATCGTCGGCGTGCCGTACTCCATCGTGCTGGGCCTGGTCGTCGGCGCGTTCTGCCTGGTTCCGTATCTCGGCGGTGTCGGTGTGCCTTTGGCGATTGGTCTTTTGACGTTCAGCCAGTTGCAACTTGCTCCCGCCGAGCGCATGCCGTGGTGGGGCGTGATCTTGTGGCCGACGCTCGTCTTTGTCATTGTGCAGATTGTCGAGAACTACATTCTCACGCCCGTGATCGCCGGCAAGGCGACCAACCTTGATCCGGTCACCATCCTCGTGGCCGTTCTGGCCGGCGGCTCGATCGGCGGCGTGTACGGGATGATCCTGGCGATTCCGGTGGCGGCGTGCCTGAAGATCGCCTTCACCGACCTGCTCCTGCCCAAGATTCGCGCCTGGACCCGTGGCGAGGCTGCCGATCCTTTGCCGCTTCAGGAGTGATCCCCACGCGCGTCCTGCCGGGCAGGGCTGACCTGGCGTCCCGAAAGACTCCCTAGTCTGCCTTTCACTTGGCCTTTTTGCAGCGGGACCGGGCCGAGGCCGTTAAACTCCGGTCCGATCCAATAGCGATACCTATGTGATCCGCTTGCTGTTGTGGATGGAATTGGATGCCATTCATTCGAGCACATAAGGAGACGCACAGATGGCGCAATCTCAGAACCAAGGCGGTGGGGCAGGGACCAAGTCGCGAGGGTTCGCGAAAATGGATCCGCAAAAGCAGCGCGAGATCGCCAGCAAGGGCGGCCGCGCTGCGCATGAGCGAGGCACGGCACACGAATTCGACGCGGCCGAAGCTCGCGAAGCGGGACGCAAGGGCGGACAAGCCGTCAGTCGCGATCGCCAGCACATGGCCGAAATCGGCCGGCGCGGCGGCGAGGCTTCCGGCGGGCGACGTGGTCGCACCGCACCGCAATCTTCCCCGCAGGAACTCACGCAGTAACACGCGATCCACTCCCGCCGCACCGCGCGGCGGGACCGATCCCGCAGAGTCCCTTCGGACTTCTTCCCTCACCGAAACTTACGACCTCATGAAAGGAGTACGCGATGGCTCAGCATGATCAAAACCAAAACCAAGGCCAAGGCAATAAGTCAGGCACGACCGGAAGCACCGGCCGCGGCATGGGATCACAACAGCGGCCTTCCACCCCAGGCCAGAACCAGGGACAGCGCAGCAGGCAGGACCAACCCACCGATGTCGGCCAGACCGGCCAGCCACAGCCCGGTCGCACCACAAGCACAGGCGGCGCCGGGGGCACCGGCCAGCCAGGTCAAAACCAACCCGGTCGCGGGCAAGGTCAGTCCGGCAACATGGGGGGCGGCTCAAACCGCTGACCAGCGCAGATATTTCACCACGCACGGGCCGCGATCGCGCCCGTGCGTTTTCTTGCGCTGCAATCTCACCGGCGCTTCTTGCGCTGCTTGAACTGCGTCTTGATGCTCTGCGTCTTCGTCGAGCCTTTGCCGCCGAACCCCGGCATTCCTGCCATGCCCGGCATGCCCGGCATCGCGTTGGGGTCCATCTTCGACATCTCGCGCATCGCTTTGAATTTGCCGATCGCGCCCAGACCCGACATCTGCTTGGTCATGCGCTGAATCATGTCGAACTGCTTGGTGAGACGATTCACCTCCGGCGCGGTCGTGCCTGAGCCGCTCGCCACGCGCTTCACGCGCGATTTGTTCTTGTTCAGCAGTTCGATGTTCTCACGCTCCGGCGGCGTCATCGAATGAACAATCCCCTCCAGACGATCCAACTGGTTGTCATCCACCTCCACGTTCTTCATCATCGAACCAACCCCAGGCAGCAGTCCCAGCAACTGCTTCATCGGGCCCATCCGCCGCAGCGAGCGCAACTGCTTGAGGAAATCATCCATCGTCAGTTTGCCCGCAGCCATCTTCTCCGCCATCTTCTGGGCTTCTTCCTCGCTGACTTCCTGCTGGGCCTTCTCCACCAGCGAAACGACGTCGCCCATGCCGAGGATTCTGCTCGCCATGCGCTCTGCGTGGAATTCTTCCAGGGCATCGAACCTCTCGCCCACGCCGATGAACCTGATCGGCGCGCCGGTGACCTGCCTCACGGAGAGCGCAGCGCCGCCACGCGTGTCGGAATCGAACTTGGTCAGAATCACGCCATCGATGTTCAACTTCTCGTGAAACGCCTTGGCCGCGTTCACCGCGTCCTGGCCCACCATGGCATCGACGATGAGATAAATCTGGTGCGGCTTCACCGCGCGATTCACCGCCTGCAACTCGCCCATCAGCTCATCGTTGATGTGCAATCGACCCGCGGTGTCGAGAATCAGCACATCCGCCTTCTCGCGCTTCGCCGCAGTCATCGCGCGCTGGCACACGCCCACCGCGACGCCCACAGCCTTGCCGTACTCGGCGATCTTGTCCGGCTCGCTGTAGAACATCACCCGGGCGTGGCCCTTGGCATTCTGCTGCACGCCTTCGATCACCACCTGCAACTGCTCGACCGCAGCCGGCCTCTGCAAGTCGGCCGCCGCGACCATCACGCTCTTGCCGCGCTGCTTGAGATACGCAGCGAGTTTGCCGCAGGTGGTGGTCTTTCCCGAACCCTGCAAGCCGCACATCATGATCACCGTGGGAGGCGGATCGACGAACATGATCGGCGCAGCCGGCGGCTCAGGCGTCTGGCCTGTGGATGCCCCATCAGACATCAACCGCACCAGCCGGTCGTGGACGATCGAGATCATCTCCTGCCCGGGCTTGAGCGACTTGGTCACCTCGCGGCCGACCGCGTCCTTCACCACATCATCGGTGAACTGCTTGACGACATCCAAATGCACATCAGCCTCAAGCAGAGCGGTGCGCACATCGCGCATGGCGTCCTGGACGTTGTCCTCGGAGATGCGGCCGCGCCCCGACAGGCTGCGAAAGACGTTGTTGAAACGATCGGAAAGGTTCTCAAACATGGACAGCCATTGTAGAGCGCACAGCCCCCGCAAGTGCATCGCGGGCCGCAGCCCCCGGCACGCCGGCATCGCATGATCATGCGGTGCTCGTTTTCGTGAAACGCGCCGCAGCGCCCGGCATCACATTGTCAGTCTGTTCATTTTGCGAAGCCGGCAATGCTGTCGAACGCCGGGCTGTCGAGCGCTGCATGATCATGCGAGGCTCGCGTCCGACATTTCGCACCGCTCGACTTCTCGGTGACACTTCAGCGCATCGGACAATACTCGGTGGTCCCGCCTACGCGCGGGTAGGTCCAGCCCCGGATCAACAGGCTTTCTGAGCCGTGCAGAACACGTTCTGAACGGCGCAGAACGTGTTCTGAA
>CAMPIL010000146.1 GCA_946886375.1 uncultured Phycisphaerales bacterium | reverse complement strand
TCCTTGCACGCCCCAAGGTCATGGCCCTCAACCGCCAGCGGGCCGAAGTCCTCGTCGGTGCACGCATCGGTTATCTCTCAACGACATCAACTGAAACCACAACAACGCAGAACGTCCAGTTCCTTGATACGGGCATTCAACTCATCTTCCGGCCGTTCATTTCCACCGACGGAATGATCCGCATGGAACTCAAGCCCAGCGTCTCTGAGTTCAAACTCCGCGATGTGACCGACGCCACCGGCGCCATCGTCACCATCCCCGATGAACTCACCAATCAGGTCACGACCAACGTCCGCATCAAGGATGGCCAGACGCTCGTGCTTGGCGGCCTGTTCAAAGACACCACCAAGGTAACTCGCCGCCAGGTTCCGCTGCTGGGCGATATCCCGATCGTGGGCGCGGCCTTCCGCGGTCAGGACGACAAGGTCGAACGCAGCGAAGTGATCTTCCTCATCACGCCAAGCATCGTGCACGATTCCAACCTCTGGGCTGCCGGCCAGGAGCACATGGACGCAGTCGATTCACTGCACGTGGGCGCCCGCGCCGAATTGCTGCCCTTCAGCCGCGAGAAGGTCACGACCAACTACAACCAGAAAGCCCAGGAAGCCTACAACAGCGGCGACACCGAAAAGGCCCTGTACTACATCAACAATTCGCTGGGCATGAATCCCGATCAGCCTGAAATGATTCGCCTGCGTGAGAAGATCACGGGCGAGCGTGCCAAGGACCACGAGCGCAGCCTGATGGAGCGCACCTTCCGCAAGCACATCGGGCCGATCGCCGAGCCCCAGGCCATGAATCAGCCGCAGGATGATTCCACGATGGCCAGCGCCAGCGCCGAGTCGACGACGTCGGACGTCAGCGCAGATGCCTCGACGGTTTCAGAAACTTCGACCACGGAGCAGATCGCGTCGGAATCCACTTCGGATTCGTCAACCCAGACTGTGGAAGTCGCCTCGGAGCAGACCGAGCCGAGCACTTCGACTGACGTGACCACCGATGTTGAACCATCGGTTGAGGAGCCTTCGACCGAGCAACTGGTTGAGGTGAGCCCGGAAGTCGCGCCGGAAATGCCTGTGGAGCAGCCGGAAGTTGAATCCTCGCCTGAGGAGGCGACCACGCTCGCGCCTACGAACATCGCGCCGCCCGCATTCGATGTGCCCGCGACCCCGGAATCCAGTTCCACCAGCAGCGCAAAGGAAATGACGCCTGAGCAGTGGATGTTCTACCAGCAGTTCCTGTTCAACTTCTTCGTTGCCCTGGACATGCCGGAACTGGCGTCGACCTTTGAATGCGAACAGGACATGCAGTACGCGTCGGAGTTCCCGTTCACCACGTTCGAGGACATGAACGCGATCGTCGGCGTGTCGAAGTCGCAGGATCCGCAGGAATGATTTCACGCTGCCGCGCGGAACCCGGAGGGAGTTCCGCGCGGCCGCATTCTTCAGCACCGGCAGACGGCCGGTCACCCAGGACAGACAAGAAATGGAGCACGCGCCGATGTTCAAACGAACAAACCTCATTGCAATGACGCTTGTGGCGGCGGGCGCAGTGGCTCTGACAGGCTGTGGTCCCACCAAGGCGGGCAAGGAAGCCCGCTCGCAGGCGTACGACCGCATGAACCTGATCAACGCGCAGGTTCACTACGACCAGGCCAGGCAGTCGTTTGAGTCCGGCCAGTTCGACAAGGCGCTGCGCGAAATCAACCGCGCCATCGCCCGCTTCTCTGAAGCCCCGCCGTACTACGTGATTCAAGGCCGAATCTACCTGGAGACGCACCAACTTGAAGCAGCGCTCGATTCGCTGAACAAGGCGGTGGAACTCGGCGAACCCAAGGACGAAAAGTCCTCAATCCAGCCACCGGTGCACGTGACCGATTCGCAGCAGGAAAAACTCAACACTGAAAAGAAGGAAACGCTGGCTCAGGCGCATTACTTCGCGGGCATCGTGTTTCAGCGATGGTCCGATGATGAACAGGCCTATCGCCGCTATCTCAAGGCGTTTGAAATCCAGCCGACCAACGCTCAGTACCTGCTGGCGTCGGCAGAATCGCTCATTGCCCTGGGCGAGTTTGAGATGGCCAAGCAGTTGGTTCAGCCGAAGATGGCGTACTTTGAGCACAACGCGGCGCTGCGGCAGTTGCAGGGACAGATCGCGCTGTTGCAAGGCGATCCCAAGCAGGCCGCTGCGCTGTATTCCGAGGCGCGTCTGCTGAATCCTGACGATTCCGCGCTGCTCGAGCAGATGATGTGGGCTCAGTACGCCGCGGGCATGTACGGCCAGTGCCATGAAAGCGTCAAGCGCCTGCAGCAGCAGGAGCGCGAGAGCGCCGGACGTGGCGGACAAGCCGGAGTGCGTTCGGATTTGATTCACCTGGAGGCGCGCTGCCTGAACATGATGGGCCGCGGCCCCGAGGCGCGCGAGTTGTACATTGAACTGACGAAACTGCGGCCGGCCGATCCGGTTGCATGGACGGAACTGGGCTCCTTGGCGTGGGACTTGGGCGACTACCGCCGCGTGGCGATGTGCAGCGTGCAGATCATCGCGTTGGCGCCGGATCGGTACGAAGGATACATGTTCAAGGGGATCAATGAGCGACACCGCGGCAACCTGGACGAGGCGGTGAAGTTGTTCCGCGAGTCGAGCCAGTTGGCCACGGATATCGCGCTGCCGCATCTGCTTCTTGGACAGACTTTGGAACAGAGCGGCCAGGTCACGCAGGCGCAGGAAGCCTATGCGCAGGCGATGAAAATTGAACCCAACAGCGTGGAAGCCCGTGAACTTCTGCGCCGATTGGCTGAGCATCAGCGTCTCTCCGCCGCCTCCTCGGACTGAGGCTGCGGGGCAGCGCCAGGGAAAATGCCAGGCGGTGCTTTCGGGTAAGAGGATGGGCCGGCCACCTTTGATTCCCCACGCACGCCCGGCGGTCAGGAGTGGACGTGCACGCAGGTCGCTTGTCAAGCATCATCCTGGTTCTGGTGGTCACCGCGATGGCCACGGCGGTGCGGCTGTTCACGTTCTGGGCGTTTGAACTCGAGTATGCCCCGGGCTGGACGCGTCTGTGGGCGTTCGCGGGAGTCGTCGCCGGCGTGTCGGCGGCCGTGCTCATCCCCATGGGCTTCATGCTCGACTGCACGATCGCCACGCTGCGCAAGCACATTGAATCTGCGGCGGCCGGCGACGCAGCCGTCTCCGGCCCGACGACCAAGTGGCTTCGACCGGTCACGCGCGCACTGATCGGCGCGGTGGACCAGTTCCGCCAGCGCGAGCAGACCCTGCGAGCGCAACTGGGCGATCTGGAAATCCGTCACCGCGTTTCCGAGGCTGAACGGCGGCAGGTGGAAACGGTGCTCGATGCGCTGCGCGATGCCGTCATCGTGACCGACGCCTTCAACGAAGTTGTGATGTCCAACCAGGCGGCGGCAAGTCTGCTGGGTTTCGACCGCAAGTGCGACATGCACAAGTCCATGGACGAGATCATCAAGGACGGCCCCCTGCGCCAGCACATCCGCGACGCCCGCAATTCAGCGCATTTCACCAACGCGCGACACGTTGAACATGCGATCACCGCCAATCAAGGCAGCGAGAAGCGCGTCTTCGACGTCACGCTGTCCTGCGTGGAAAACCACAAGCACGAAGTCGGCGGCGTTGTCACCATCCTGCACGATCTCACGCGCGAACGCGAACTGTCGGAGATGAAATCCGATTTCGTCTCCAAGGCCTCGCATGAACTGCGGACGCCGCTCTCCTCCATCCGCGCGTATGTTGAAATGCTGGTCGATGGCGAGGCCGCCGACGAATCCTCTCGGCAGGAGTTTTATCGCATCATCCAGGGCGAAACCGATCGCCTTGGGCGGTTGATCGACAACATGCTCAACATCAGCCGCATCGAGGCCGGCATCGTGCAGATCGACCGTGAGACTGTGGACATGAAGGCGCTGGTGAATCGAGCGGTGCACACTCTGGAGCCGCAGGCCCGGGAGAAGAACATTTCGCTGAACACGCGGCTGGCGGCTGTGGATTTGTGCGTCGAGGGCGACCCCGACATGTTGTACCAGGTCGTGTTGAACCTGATGTCCAACGCGGTGAAGTACACGCCCGAAGGCGGACGCGTGACGGTGGGAGGCGATAGCGACAATCTGACGCGCAGCGTGGTGATGACGGTTTCAGACACCGGGCTGGGCATTCCGCCTGATGCCCTGCCGAAGTTGTTCGACAAATTTTTCCGGATCGAGAATTACAAGCGCGTAGCGAAGGGCACGGGCTTGGGTTTGAGTTTGTGCAAGCACATTGTGGAGACGGTGCATCACGGCCAGGTGGGTGTGGAAAGCAAGTTAGGAATGGGAAGCAAGTTCTGGTTCTCCGTCCCGATGCGGTACGCAGGAAACAGAGCCGCGGCGTGAAAGAGCACCGCTGTTCGGAAGGAGCATTGCATGGCTGAGCGAATTCTGGTGATTGATGATGAAGCGCACATCGTGCAAGTGCTCTCGCTGAAATTGCGCAATGCGGGTTACGAGGTGCTCACCGCAAGCGATGGCGAGGAAGGTTACGAGGTGGCGCTCAAAAAGCAGCCGCAGTTAATCATTACCGATTTTCAGATGCCGTACATGACGGGTCTGGAGTTGTGCAAGCAACTGGCGTCGAACCCGGCGACGTCGGGGATTCCGGTGCTGATGTTGACGGCCCGGGGATACGCATTGGACGCGGAGGATCTGGCGATCGGCGATCCGCCGATGATTCGGCAGGTGCTGAGCAAGCCGTTCAGTCCACGCGCGATCGTTGAGCAGATCCAACGCATTTTGAATCCGGCGGGCCATGAACGCCTGCCGCCGATTCGCTCGGAGGTCGCATGAACGGGGATTCCATGATTGAATCAAACGGAGGGGACGGACGAGGAACCGGCGCGGCAGACGGCACGGCAGACGGCACGGCCGCGGTTGCTGAGCGACGGGCGCAAACCGGCGAACCACACGCGCTTGATGCGCTGCGGACGCGGTTGCGCGAGAACGGCCTGGTGCTGCTGTCGTGCGGAACCGGCGGCGAACTGAACGCGCCGGGATCCGTGGGCGTGCCCGGCGAAGATTGGCTGACGGATCTGTTCTGCGGATCGCCATTGTTCCGCAAGGCGCTGCGTCGAGTCGCGGAGCAATGGAACCAAGAAGACGTCCCGCGCGAAGTTGAAGTGCTGCCGGGCGTCTGGCTTGCGGGCACGCCGGTGCTGAACCGCCGGCGTCGCAGCGGGTACGTGGCGGCAATCGTTCCGACCACGCCGCTTCTAGAGGCTGAGCAACTGGCGGCCATGTGCCAAAGCGCCCGAATGGACCTGGCCCTGTGCCGCACGCGCTTGCTCGCGCTGCCGCTGGCCAGCGCGGATGACGTGGGCCGGCTGGCCTCGCTGGTGCGGCAGGCGTACGAGAGTTCGCAACTGGTCACCAGCGCCAACACGCAAGTGGAGACGCTGGGCAAGCAACTGGCCGAGTCGTACGAGGAAATGAACCTGCTCTACACCATCACGCAGAGCATGACGGTGCAGGAGCGGCCGGAGCGTTTCATCGCGCTGGCGTGCAAGGAACTGCTCGCGACGCTGCCCTATTCGTGGATCGGCCTGCAATTGTCCGATGATCGCAGCCGGCTCAAATCGATGGCCGGCCGTTTGATCATCGCGGGCAGCACCAGTCAACCGGCGACGATTGTGCGCTCAATTGCCCGGGCGCTGCTCAACAGCGCGCATCCCGATACGCCCATGGTGCTTGAGCCGGGGCGCAACCCGCAACATGCCGCTTTCGCCGCACTGGGTCACACGGTGCTCGTGCAGCCGGTCGCGGCACGCGAGCAGATCGCCGGCGGAGAATTCCGCGACGGCTCTGATTCCGGCACGCGCAACACTGAACTCATCGGCCTGCTTCTGGCCGGTGACAAGACGGGGCCCGACACCGCCGCTTCCAACATCGACATCAAGTTGCTTGGCGCCACCGCCGCGCACATGGCGATTTTCCTGGAAAACGCCACGCTGTACGACAACCTCAACGCGATGTTCCTGGGCACGCTCGAAGCGCTCACCGCATCGATCGACGCCAAGGATCGCTACACCTGCGGCCACTCGCGCCGCGTGGCCCACCTGACTCAGGCGCTGGCGCAGGCGATCGGACTGGACGAATACACCGTCTCGCGCTGCAACATCGCGGGCCTGGTGCACGATGTGGGCAAGATCGGCGTGCCCGAGGCCGTGCTGGTCAAGCCCGGCAAACTCGATGCGCAGGAGTTTGCGTGGATTCGCAAACATCCGGAAATCGGGTACCGCATTCTCAAGGATATTCCACAATTGGATGACATCCTGCCGGGCGTGCTGTATCACCACGAGCGCTGGGACGGCAAGGGATATCCACAGGGGCTGGCCGGCGAAAGCATTCCGCTGGTGGCGCGACTGATCGGGCTGGCTGATTCCTTCGACGCGATGAGTTCCAACCGCACCTATCGCTCAGCGCTCTCGCGGGCGCAGGTGCTGGGAGAAATTGAAAAGTGCGCGGGCTCGCAGTTTGACGCTGAACTGGCGCGGGCCTTCCTCAAACTCAACTTCACCACATACGACAAGATGTCGGCGGAGCACCAGGCCAGCGAGGCTCAGCCCGTGACGCAGCAGGAGAAGGCGGCATGAAGCCATGAAACTCAGTTACGAAGATCACAGCACAATTTCCGTGTTGACGATTTCCGGCGAACTGACTGCCGATCAGGGCGACGCGTTTCGCCGCGCCGCGCAGGATCGCTTTCACGCCGGCGTGCGCGACCTGGTGCTGGACATGGAGTATCTGACCTTGATCGACTCGGCGGGGTTGGAACTGCTGCTGTGGCTTTCCGAGGAATCCGCCAAGCGGAACGGGCAGATTCGCCTGGTCAATCCCGACGACACCGTCAGCCGCATCCTTCACCTGACGCGCCTGGACCGGCACTTCGCTGTGCACGAAAGCGTCGAGTCGGCCGCCAAGAGCCTGAGATAGCGTTCCATGCATTGATCGTTCATCAGGATTCACCATGATTCAGGCCCAGACCGAATCACCGCTGTACGAAGCCCCGGCTCGCCCGCAACTTGGCGAATTGCTGATCGCGCGCAAGATCATCACGCCCGAGCAACTCAAGCAGGCGCTGGAACATCAGACGCAGCGCGGCCACAAGCGCCTTTTGGGCGAGGTGCTGGTCGAACTCAACTTCGCCACCGAGCAACAGGTCCTCGAGGCGCTGGCGGAGAGTTACGGCGTTCCGTTCACCACGCAGACCGCGCGCATCGCGGACCCCAAGGTCGTGGGCATTCTGCCCCGCGATTTCATGGAAGATCACAAGGTGCTGCCGCTTTTCCTTGTGCGCGGCGTGCTCACCGTGGCGATTTCCGAACCGACGAACCTGTTCCTCATCGAGGAGATTCAGCGGCTCACCGGGCACGAGGTGCAGATCGTCGCCGCCACGGCGACGGAAATCGCATCGTCACTGCGCGCCTACCTGCCCGCGGCAAACGTCTTCGTCATCGACGACATCTACGAAGACATTGACGATGCGGACTTCAGCGTCATCGAGCGGCAGGTGACGGAGATTTCCGATCTTGAGGAAGTCGCCGGTCACAGTCCCGTCGTCAAGTTGGTGAACTACCTCATCTACTCAGCGGTGCAGGAAGGCGCTTCGGACGTTCACATTGAACCGGGCGACCACCATCTGCGCGTGCGCTATCGCATCGACGGGCGGCTGTTTGAGAAACTCGCGCCGCCGTATCAGATGCATCCGGCGATCACCAGCCGCATCAAGATCATGAGCAACCTGGACATCTCCGAGCGGCGCGTGCCGCAGGACGGCGACATCCACGTGCGCATGGAAGGCCGGCCGGTCGACCTGCGAATTTCGACGATGCCGGGCAAGTACGGCGAGAAGGTTGCGATCCGCATCATCGACAACCGCACCGGAAACGTGTCGTTGGACAAACTCGGCTTCTCGCCCCAGATGCTTCAGACGTGGAAAACCGTCATCGCGCAGGCCAACGGCGTCGTGCTGGTCACCGGGCCCACGGGTTCGGGTAAGTCCACCACGCTGTATTCCGTGCTCAACCTCATCAACACCGAAGACCTGAACATCTCCACGGTGGAAGACCCGATCGAATCGACCATCTCCGGCGTGAACCAGTTTCAGGTTAATGAAAAGGCCGGGTTCACCTTCGCCACCGCGCTGCGTTCGCTGCTGCGGCAGGACCCGGACATCATGATGGTGGGCGAAATCCGCGACGCGGAAACCGCGCACATTGTGACGCAAGCCGCGTTGACCGGGCACATGGTGTTCTCCACGCTGCACACCAATGACGCTCCCAGCGCGGTCACGCGGCTGGTGAACATCGGCATCGAGCCGTACCTGGTCGCGGCCACTCTGCGCGGCGTGCTGGCCCAGCGGCTGGTGCGGAAGATATGCCCGCACTGCAAGGAGTGCTACGAGCCGGATCCGGTCATTCACAAGGCCGTGGAATCCGCAGCCGGGCCGTTCGAGCACTTGTATCGCGGACCAGGCTGCAGCCGCTGCCGCGGGTCGGGGTTTGCCGGACGCATCGGCATCTTCGAACTCCTTGTGCCGGATGAAGAGATTCTCAGCGCAATCGCCGCAGG
>CAMPIL010000145.1 GCA_946886375.1 uncultured Phycisphaerales bacterium | reverse complement strand
GGGCGCGACAGTGCTTTATTTTGTTGGCGAGAACACGCCTGCTGATCCTTCGCAGTGGATGTTTCTGCTGAATGAATCGCGGACGAAGTTCTTTGCGGACATTCCGCCCGTGGTGCCTGCGGGCAGCAAGGTGTGGATCACCGCGTTCTGGTTCAACAACCGCAAGCAGTCGGGCCCGGTGGCATCTGCGGAAAGCATCCGCGTGGATGACGGCATCGGCAACGAGCAGTTGGCGGAAGCGGCGTAAGGCGATTGACGATATCAGATTGACGATTGACGATTGACGGTCAGCGAGCCGGAGCGTGTCGCTCCGGTGAGCGTGAAGGAAGAAATGAAATGTCGGTCAGCGATTCGGAAGGGTCGCTGATCGATTGGAAGATTTCACCAAGGGTGGAACCAGATTCTGTAAGCAATATACGCACATACAGCCAAAGCCCCGGCCCAAATGAGCGCAGTCATGTACCAAAATATCGCAAAGCCACTCGACTGACGCACACGATCGGAGTGAAATGTATTTGGATCGTTCGGATCAAACGCCCGCCCGCACTCAGGGCAGCGATGCTCGCTCCCCGGAGGCCGGTGAGTCAGATCGTATTTGCAGGACAGGCAACGCACCGACGAAATTATAGGGTCAGCGATCAGGAATGGTCGCTGACCTATTGAGAGAAACGTCGAATCACAGAATGAACCGCAGTGATAAGAAGCGACAGCAATGCTGCAATGATTGCAGAGGGAATGGCAGTTGTGTAAAGGTGATACCACCACGCGACCCCCCGAGGCCAATTCTGGGCGTAGAACCAAAGGAAAGAGCCGGTCCAGGTGAGAATGAATAGCAGTTTGAACGAGCGTTTAAACATGAACAGGTGCATGATATGTCAAACCTCACACTCCATCGTGATATGAACAGTCAAGCCATCTTACTGCCTGAGCCGCGCGCGGGGGCGATCACGATTCGGCCTGCATCCGGTGCGCCGGAATCCAACGACCTGCAACTGATCGATGCGTTGCAGAAGAAGAACAGCAACGGCGTGGGCTTTGCGCGGCTGGGCCAGTTGATCAACAACATCGCAAAGGGCGAGATATTGATCGCGGAGCAGGAGGGCAGGTTCGCGGGCTACTGCCTCTCGAAGGATCATTACAAGGAGCACGATGATGTGGGCATCGTGTATCAACTGGCGGTGGTTGAAGGTCAACGGCGGGGCTTGATCGGCGCGACGCTCATCAAGGAAGTATTCAATCGGGCTGCGTATGGATGCAAGTTGTTCTGCTGCTGGTGCGCGCAGGACCTGGATGCGAATTACTTTTGGGAATCGCTGGGATTTGTGCCGTTTGCGTTTCGGACGGGTTCACGAAAGGTGCGATACAAGGATGGGACGCGCGGGCCACGGATTCATATTTTCTGGCAGCGTCGCATTCGTGAAGGCGATCTGGAGACGCCGTATTGGTTCCCGAAGGAGACGCGAGGCGGCCCGATCAACGAAGCGCGGCTGGTGCTGCCGATTCCGCCCGGCACGCACTGGAGCGATGCGAAGCCATCTGTACTTCCGGGGGCGATGTTGCCTGGGATGGACCAAGCGTTGAAGGCGTTGCCGGCTGCGGGAGTGCAGAAGAAGCCGCGCTGCGAAGGCCGGAATGCGAAGAAGCCAAAGGCTGCGCCAGTGGCAGTCAGGCCCGCACGGCGTGGCGTGTGGGTCGCTCCGCCAACTCCACCCGCGCCCACCAAAGAACAACTCGCAGCAGCAAAGAAGGAAAAGAAGCAGAAGGCGGCCGCCCAGAAGTTCAAGAACGATCCCAGACTTGTTGCAGCGGCGCGGGAGTTGCGTGATCGATATATCGAGGAGATCGTTGCCCCCGCCCCCGGAAGCCGCATGTTGCCGCCATCTGCGAACGGGAAGTACGAGGTGAGCAGGATGCTGGAGCATGCTCCATCGTGCATGGAAGCGATGAAGATTGAGCCGCCCCCCGTGATCGCTGCGTTGCCGCTGCTCGAAGCAGCGTGATGGATTATTCGATCAGTTGTTGAGCGCCTTCTCAAGTTGCTTGCGCAGCTTGGAGGACGGTTGCGTTTCGATCAGGGGTGGGTCGAGCGCCGCATTGTCATGCGGTGCTCCGTTGACTGTTGCAATTTCTTCGCGTTCGACTGCGGTTTGCGCGATCTTGCCGTCGTGGCCGACTTCTTCGACGCGGACCGCGACGCGCTTGGAGACGCCTCGTTCCTGCATCGTGACGCCGTAGAGTTGGTTGCACGCCTGCATCGTCCGCTTGTGGTGCGTGATGACGATGAAGTGGCTGTTGTCGAGGAAAGGCACGAGCACCTTGCAGAAGCGATCGACGTTGGCGTCGTCGAGCGCTGCGTCCACTTCATCGAGAATGCAGAAGGGCGAAGGCTTGGACTTGAAGATCGCCATGAGCAGGGCGACGGCGGTCATGGCCTTTTCGCCGCCGGAGAGCTGGCTGATGACGCGCGGTTGTTTGCCGGGCGGTTTGGCGGTGACTTCGATGCCGGACTCGAGCCAATCGATGTTGCCGTTTTCATCGGGCACGAGCATGATGTCCGCGGAGCCGCCGCCGAAGAGTTTGCGGAACATGCCGCCATCGCCCGCGAAGTTTTCGCGGATGGAGTTGAAGACATCCTCGAAGCGTTTGCGGGAACTGTCATCGAGCTGGGTGATGAGCATCTGCAACTGCTGGACTGCGTTGTCGATGTCCTGAACCTGCTTGATGAGATCGACGTTGCGTTCTTCCAGGAGCGATTCTTCTTCGATGGCGTCGAGATTGACGTTGCCGAGTTTCTTGATTTCATCGCGCAGGCCATCGATTTCGGATTGGGCGGCGTCGCGCTGAAGGGGAACGAAGGTTTCCTCCTCGCGCGTGGAGCGGTAAGGGATGTACGCCTGGGCGAGGTCCATTTCGAGGTCGGCGAGCGTGCGCTCCTCAAGGTTTTCGCGCTTGACTTCAAGTTCGCGGCGGCTGAGTTCGACGGCGTGGTAATCGCGGTCGATGTGCGCGCCGTGCGCGCGGGCGGCATCGAGTTTCTGCGCGGCGATGAGAAGCACTTCGCCTGAGGCGTTCAGTTGCTGGCGAAGTTCGGTTTCGCGCGATTCGAGTTCGGTTGCGGAGGCGTCGATGCTGACGATTTCATCGCCTGCCTCGGCGATCACGGCTTCGTACTGCTCGATCTGCGACAGGCGGCGGTTGAGCTGCTGCTTGCACAGTTCATCCTGGCGATTGGATTCTTCGAGATTCAGGTGCAGGTGCCGGCGTTCGCGGCGAGCGGTTTCGAGTTTCTGGCCGGCTTCGCTGAGTTCGAGTTTCGCGGAGGTCAGTTTCTCCTGCACCGCTTCGGATTCCGCCAATGCCTGCTGGGCGAACATCTGGGCGTGCTCGGCGACGTGCTGCTGCTCGGCGAGAGATTCAGACAGTGCGTGCAGCGACTGGGCCAGTTCGGCGCGTTCGGCGGCAAGGTGCGTCAAACGCTCATCGATTTCGGCTCGTTCACCGCCCAGCGCGGCGTGCTCGCGCTCGATGCGGGCCAGATCGTTGCCCAATCGCTGAATCTGATATTGCGACTCGACGACCTTGTGCTGGGCGGCGCGCAAGCGGCTGTCGATCGCCTGCTGCTGCTGCTGTTTTTGGGCTGATTCGGACATCAGCGAATTGAGCGTGGCATGCAGGGCTTCGATGCGGGTGTCGAGTGAAATCACGCGGGCGCGGTGCTCGGTGAGTTCGATGCGGCGGGTGAGCCAACTGTCGCCGCTGGCGGCGGCGGCGGCCCGGCCGAAGATCACGCGGCCATCGGGCTCCACGACCTCGCCGGTGGTGGTGACGAATCGCCAGCCCTTGTATTGATCGGTTTGCAGGGAAAGGGCCGTCTGCACATCCCACACAACGGCTGTCATGTTCAACAGCCGCTGAACGGCGGCCTGCGCATGCGGTTGAACGCGGATGAACGACAGCACCGGCCGGGCGTGGCCAGGCAGCGATTCAATGGACGCGGAGTTTTCGTCCCCGGCGAAAATCGCTGGCGCGATCTGCGCGTTGTCAGACGCGGCGTCCGTCGGCTGATGCAACGCGATCAATCCCACGCGGCCATTCAAACTGCGCAGAGCGGGCGAGAGGCGATCCACATCATCAACTGAATCGACCAGCAGCAATTCAAGATTTGCGCCCAACGCCGCTTCGACGATTTGCGCGTGCTTGCGATCAGTGTCAATCGCATCGGCGAGCAGGCCGCGGATGGCGGGGAATTGCTCAGGGTGATCGAGCACGGTTTTCACCGCGTCATCCAGACCTTCGCGCGCCTGGTGCATTTCATCAAGCAGGTGCAGGCGGGAGCCCAGCGCAGCACGCTGGTGGCGGGCTTCGGAAAGTTGCTCGGTGAGTTCCGCCTGCTTCTCTCCAAGCGCTGCGACCGCGCGGTCGTGGCTTTCAAGTTCGGCTTCGAGGGATTCCACTTGGGCGGCTGAGGATTCTCGAACGGCCTCGGCGGCGCTGATCTCGGCGCGGCACTGATCGCCTTCGGCTGTGAATTGCGCAGCCCGGGTCGTCAATTTGGCAATCTGCTCGGTCAAGCCGTTGGAGCGGCCCTCCACCGCGCTGATTCGGGCGGCAATCTGCGATCGCTGCTGCGTGGTGCGGTTGACGGTCTCGCGCGAACGTTCATGGCGATCCTTGGATTCAACGATCGCCTGCTGCGACCGAGCGCGCTCTTCGCCCAGCGAATTCACCAGCCGCTCGGCGTCGGCGACTCTTTCGGCGGCCGCGGCGATGGCTGATTCGGTCTGCGCGATTTCGGAGGTCAACGCGGCGATTCGCTCGGCCAATTCCGCGATGCGGGAACGGTCGTCCTGGATGTGCTGCCGCGCTTCGCCGATGTTCCGCTCGGTCATCTCTCGGCGCTGCTCGGCATGTCGGCGGGCGGCGGTCAGTTCCACGCGCCGCTGCTCGAGATCGCGCTGCTGCAACTGCAGATCGTGCCGGGCGACTTCCGCGGTTTGCTTTTCGTCTTCCAGCCCGCGCAGCACTTCCACCATGCCGTTGCGCTTGGTTTCAAGTTCCGTGATCTGGCTGGTCAACCCGCTCAACCGATCGCGAAGTTCGTGGTACATGTCCAGCGCGAGGTCGATCCGCAACTGGCGATAGCGCACATCCATCTCGCGGAACTTGCGTGCCTTGGCGGCCTGGCTCTTGACGATGCGCAGGCGGCGTTCGGTGTTGGCCAGTTCTTCGCGCACCCGCACGAGGTTGACCTCGGAGCGTTCGAGTTTGCGGGCGGCTTCGATCTTGCGAGCCTTGAACTTGGCCACGCCGGCGGCTTCTTCCAAAATGGACCGCCGTTCGATCGGATTCGCCATGAGCATGGCGTCCACGCGGCCCTGCTCGATGATCGAGTAGGCGTGCGTGCCGATGCCGGTGTCCATGAACAGTTCTTTGATGTCGCGCAGCCGGACCTTGTTGTCGTTGATGAGATACTCACTGGTGCCGTCGCGGTACAACCGGCGAGTGACGTCAACGCGATCGCAATCGATGTTCAGAAGTCGATTGGTGATGTGGCGATCCGGCGCCTGGGTGACCTGGCGATTGCCGAGATCGGCTGCTTCGTGATCTTCATCGCCGTCAATCGTCAGTTCGGCTCCCGGCTCGGCGGATCGCGAGATCGCAACCTGCGCGTCCAGTTCTGGGTTGTCGAACGTCAGCGTGACCGACGCAGCGCCGAGCGGTTTGCGGGCGGCTGACCCGGCGAAGATGACGTCGAGCATCGCGTCGCCGCGCAGGCTCTTGGCCGAGCGTTCGCCCAGCACCCACTTGATGGCGTCAACAACATTGGATTTGCCGCACCCGTTGGGACCCACAATGCCCGTGATGGGCAGGTCAAAGCGGAATTCCGTGGCGTCTGCGAAGGATTTGAATCCCGCAATGGTAATCTTGGCGAGCCGCATTCGGCGACGACCTCCCATCATCCTTGAAAGGCCCTTGGAGAGTGCAGGAAGGCCGTTGGACGGCTCGTGCTGCTTCAAAGGGCGGTTCGATCCATGAACCTTCGTGTTGTCGAGAACGTGCTGGCGATCAGTTGGCTGGCTGGGCTGAATGACGGCTGGACCCCTTTGGAATGAGCGGAAGCCAAGGGCCGGTTGGCTTGATTGCAATCCGGCTGAATCCCGACTTGCGCACGTCCGTCATCATAGGGCTAGATCGTCGTTTTGCCGCCGGAGTCGTGCAAAATTGCGTTATTTCCGCCGACCGGGGGGTTCCGGCTGCGACTCATTGGCCGGCGGCTGAACCATGGGATTTGTTGTGGGCATGGTGTTGGGGTCCAAACGGCCCAGGTCGCTGCGCGGCCCGAAATCGGTGTCGGACTTGAACACGCCATCGTCCTCGGGTTTCTCAAACTCTGGACGATCCGGAATGACCGTGTCCTTCTGAAGCCTCGCAATGGCTGCGAGAATCCGATCCTGCTCGGCTTTGAAATCCGCCTTGATGTACTGCTGCTGCCAGATCTGGTAAATCGCGCCGACGGTCTCGGCGTAGGTCAACCCCAGGCCAGGGGCGGGCTTTTCGATGGTGGTCTTGTGCCCAAAGAACTGGATCAGGTGCGAGACGGTCGCCTCGGTGCGATGCACGACGCCTTCGGTGTCATCGGGCTGCCGGTAATACACCTCAATCATCGGGTCGTCCGGTTCGCCTTTGACCATGAGGCGGTTGGACCAGGCCATCACCGTGGCCGGCCGCTCGATTTCCAGTGCGCTGCCGAACAGCACGATGCGCGGCTGACCGAGTTGGGTGATGTAGATCATCGGCTTGGTGGATTCAACAATGTCGAGCAGAAACTTGTTGTCCACCGCAAATCGGCGCATGTACGGGTCGCCGCGTTTGATCAGGGCCTCGTAGGCTTCCAGCCGCACTTCCACGTCGCCGTCGTCTAGGAGGTTGCGCAAGGCCAGGTCGACTTGCGGATTGGTCTGCATGCCGCCGAGCAGTTGGATGGCCTGCAATCGGACTTCGGCCGATCCGTTCGAGGCCATCTGCATCAGGTGAGGGATGACCAGCGCATCGTTGAGTTTCGCGCCGGCTCGAAGCGCAGCCAGTCGGGGTTGTTCCTCTGGGTAGTCGTACAAGTCCTGGATGACCGGCAGCACGCGCGTGCCCAGGGCCTGCCAGCGCAGCGATGCAGCGCTGGCGACCATCGGGTTGGCAAGCAGCGTCCGCCGCACCGCCATGGCCACCGCTTCGGGATTGGACTGCGCGATGCTCGTGTGCCGGAGCAGGTCGATGAATTCGTCGGTGTGACCTGAAAACGACGGCGGAATGTGAAGGCGAAGCACTTCATCGGATTCGCCGCGCGCTGTTGGATCGCGCTGACGCGGCTCCTGCGGGAAGCGAGTATTGATGGCGCTTTGGAGGATCGCTGCCCGCGCGTGGCTGGGATTGCCCAATCGCAGCTTCAGCGGCATGTCTTTGATCACCTCGCCGCCGTTCAGCACTCGCCCCACGGTGCGCACGATGGTGTCCTTGCCCACAGCGCCAGGTTCAGCGAAGGGGTTGACGAAGACAGGACCCGACGCGCGGGCCAGGGCCGCTGCCTGTGCGCCGCCGGTGGAAAGTCCCCCGGGGCGCAAATCGGTTGTGTACAGCGTTCCGCCTTCGAGGCTTGTCGTGCCGGTGCGAGGGTCGGCAACGACTCGAACATCGAATCGAGTGCCCGCCAGCGCGCCCTGCGGAACCACTGCTTCGACAATCACCACCGCAGTGTCCGGCGAATCGAGCAGTTTCTCAGGCGACATCTGCGCGATGTTCTCGCCAAAACGCTCGCTGCCGAAACCGCCCTTGGCGGCCTCGGCGAGCATGAAGGCGCGGAGTTGCGGTGGAATATCGCGAGAGCCGGTGCCGTTGAGACCAACCACCAAGCCATATCCACGGGCAATGATCGGACGGTATCCGGCCGTACCCGGCGATTCGTATCCGACCACAGCCGTTTCGGAAGCGATGGTGCCGCGCATGATCTCCGGCACATCGATTTCGAAGCCGCGCTCTGCGCGCGCCGATTTGGGCATCGGCTTGGCTTTCTCCACGTTAGAGCATCCAACAAGAGCCGCTGCGACGAAGCCGGCCGCCAGAACGTGTACGCGAATCAGTGGAAATCGAGGCATGGGGAAGCCGTCAGGATACCCCGATCAGTTCGCCGGCTCAATCGCGGCGGTTGCACCTGCATGCGCATCAGCCCGCATGTTTGCGGTTTACAACGCCTTTGCGCCTGCTGGCTGACGGCTGAGGTCAACCACGCGGTCGACCAGTTTGCCGATGCCTTCGTACACCTGAGCGATGCGCTGGGCGGACATATAGGCCGGCGTCGAGACGATGCGGTTTTCTTCGTCCACGCAAATGTCAGTGGTCGAACGATTCTGGTGGCGCGAACCCATCTTCTCGATGGCCTGGGCCGTGGCGGCATCGGTGCCGATCGTCACGCTTGAACCGGGGAACACCTTTGCGCCCAGCGCGGGCGAGATGCACATCAATCCAATGGTCTTGCCGGCTTCATGCGCCTCTCGCAACACACGCGCGACGTGGGGATTGACCTCGCAGTCGGCGCCCTGCGTGGCGAAGTTGCAAAGGTTCTTCGCCGCGCCAAAGCCGCCGGGCAATATCACCGCGTCGAATTCATCGCCATGCAGTTTGGCCAGGTCCTGCAC
>CAMPIL010000144.1 GCA_946886375.1 uncultured Phycisphaerales bacterium | reverse complement strand
GAACTGGCGGACGCTTGACGATGTTGATGAAATTGGTGTGCGGTTCATCGGAAGGGTTTCCAAGTTCAAATGCGATGTCAGTTGCGGGTGGCGTTGCGGCCGCGCTGCACGGCGGCGGCGTCGGCGGCCAGGTTGCGGTAGCCCACCCCGTCCAGCGTCTTGGTATTGGGGTCGTACGCCAACGCGAGCATTTCCTGGTTCGCGACATCAGCGATGAAAACGACCGAGGCGTCCACCCCCTGCACGTCGGCGGCGACCATCGTGTACTCGCCGCGCCCGCGTGCCTGCCCCTGCACGCTCGCGCCGAAGGTCACAGCCCCCAGCACGATCAGCAGCGCGACGTTGAGGACAAGCAATCCGCGAATTGGGCGGCTGCCGCGTGGGCCGGTTGCATCGGTGTTCTGAACAGTGGTGTGCGTCATATCAATTCTCCTGCATTCATCTCATTCGCGGCGCGACCGGCACGGGTTGCCTGCGTCAGCCACGATCGCCTGAACCTCTTTGAAATCAATCCTGGTGTGAGCGCTTGGAAGGCAACAGGCTGATGGCCAGCACGATGCCCAGTAGAACCGCCATCAACAGGTAACCCACCCACACCGGCGGGGCGCGCTTGAGCGCGGGGGCGGGCGCCGCGGTTTGCGCCCAGGCGATCGCCGGGGTCAGCGCCGCCAATCCCGCCAGATAAACCATCCAGAAGCCGCTTGTCAGCCGCGTGAGTGTCCTGCGCATGGAATTCAGCATATGCCCGCCTTTGGGGGGTCGCAAGCCGGCTTGCCTGCGGCTGCGGACTTGATCGAAAACGGCCGGCTGATGCGTGCGAACCGCTCCGCCGGCACATGAACCGTCTGCCACTTGTCTGATCGCTTGACCATCTCGCGGGCGTAATCCTCCAGCGAAACCTCGCGCATGGCGTACCAGCGGTCGCCAAAGGAAAACAGTTCCTCAAACAACGCGTCCGGCGGCTGCTGGCGCAGGCAGTAGGCGAAGACGAAGACAGCCTGAAAATCGCTGCCGAACAACTTCTGCCAATGCGTGAGGCTGTCCACATCGTCCTGCGTGACCCAACTTTCATAGCGGCTGCTGGAATGCGGATTGATGGATTTGGCCGAGCCAAACATGCGGCCTTTGACATCGATCAACAGGTTCCGCTGCGGCGTGTACACGACAAAGTCAAACGACTTGAGCGCTGCGGAGTCTTTGTGAGCATCGCCGCTTGCGTTGCCGCACGTGTTGCTCTTGGCGGGCATCAGCGCCTTCTTGGCTTCATCCACCGCGACGTAGGGAATGCAGTTGGCGCGAAGAAAATGCTCGAAAGCCTGCTCGTAATGAAAGCGACGTTGAGCCATGACAAGAAAAGTAGAAAAGCCAGAAAACCAAACAGCCAAAACGAAGAAAGCCCGGGCTCGTCCGCGGCAGTTTCGCTGCATCGGGTTCATTGTACTTGCTCAATGTCCATTGGCTTCCACCGCAATCATGCCCGATTTTTCGCGGCTTTTTGGCCGTTTGAATTTCCCGGGTTCCCTCAGGCCCGGTTCAGCGCGAGGGTTTCGTAGATCTGCCGCGTCGAATCGGATCGGTTTAGCGTGTAGAAGTGGATGCCGCGCACGCCGTTGTCCATGAGGTCCCGGCATTGCTCGGTGGCCCAGTGCACGCCCACGCGCTTGACCGATTCCGGATCGTCCTGGCAGCGGTAAATGTGTTTCTGCAGGCGGGCTGGAAAGTTGGTGCATCCCGAAAGTTCCGCCATGCGCTTCATACCTGCGATGGTGGTGATGGGCATGATGCCCGCGACCAGCGGCACGCCGATGCCGGCGAGTTCGCACCGCTCGCGCCAGTCGTAGAACGCGTGATTGTCGAAGAACATCTGCGTGCAGACGTAATCGGCCCCGGCATCCACTTTCGCCTTGAGATGATCCATCAGTTTCAGCGTGTTGGCGGTATCGGGATGGCCTTCGGGAAAACCCGCCACGCCGATGCCGAAGCCGCGCGCCTCGGGATGACCAGCACGGCCGTTGAACTGGCGGATAAAGGAAACAAGATCGGCGGCGAATTTGAACTCATCGCGCGTGCGGTCCACCTGCACATCGCGCGGCGGGTCGCCACGCAACGCCATGATGTTGGAGACCCCTGCCTCGGCGTACCGCTCCAGAATGTCCCGCACCTCATCGCGCGTGTGGCCGACGGTGGTCAGATGCGGCACGGGGTCCAGCCGGCCGACGCCCTTGAGCCGCACGACCAGTTCATGGGTGCGTTCGCGCGTGGACCCGCCGGCCCCGTACGTGACGGAGACGAACGAAGGCGAAAGCGACTGAAACTCGCTGACGCGCTGGAACAGGTCCTCCCACGCCTCGTGCGTCTTGGGCGGATAGAACTCGAAACTGAAGGTTGTCGAGTCCCGCTGGAAAATATCGCAAATGTGCATACGCGATCTATGGTACGTCAGCCGGGAGCGGGCATTAAGCCCGGCTGCGGGAAACTGCTACACTTTCCCCGCTTTTTCCCAAGCGGCGTCGGCTTTCCACATGGTCAACAAGTCCCGCATTCCCCGGCCCACTGTCAAGCGACTGAGCCTTTATCTGCGCGAACTGGAAGCGCAGGACGAACGAGGCCAGCAGACGATCAGTTCCAAACAGTTGGGGGCGGCGCTGGGTCTGACTGATGCCCAGGTCCGCAAGGACCTGGCGTTCTTCGGCCAGTTCGGCCACCCCGGCATCGGCTACCGCATTGCGGAACTCATCGGACAACTTCGCAAGATTCTGGGCACCGACCGCCATTGGAACGCCGCGATCGTCGGCGCGGGCAACATCGGCCGCGCCCTCATGCCTTACACGCGATTTCGGCGCAAGGGCTTCGACATCGTCGCGGTGTTCGACCGCGATTCATCAGTCATCGGCAAGGAGATTTCCGGTCACAAGGTCCGGCCGATGAGCGACCTGCCCGCGCTGGTGCGCGAGCGGAACATCTTGATCGGCATTGTCGCGGTGCCCGCCGAAGCCGCCCAGGAAGTCGCCAACGCGTTGATCGCCGCTGGGGTCAAAGGCATTCTCAACTTCGCGCCGGTGCGATTGGAACTTAACGACCAGGTCAGCGTGGCGAGCGTGGACTTTCTGCTGTCGCTGGAGCAACTGGCGTTTCAGGTTTCGCTCGGATTGACCGGCTCGCTGGAGGAAGAACAAACCGCCTGATGCGGCGGCACGATCTGCCGCAGAGACGCAGACGAGAAGGTGCGCTACTCGCCGTCCGCCTCAGCGCGTTCATCCCCGCCGCCTTCGCCGAAGATCCCCGTGCCGACGCGCACCATGTTCGCGCCGCATTCGATGGCGACTTCATAATCGCTGCTCATGCCCATTGAAAGTATGTCGAACCGGTCGCCCGTCACGCCGGTGCGGGCGATGTCGTCAAACAGTTCCTTGGCGCGGCGGAAGATCGGCCGGACCTGTTCGGGATCGTCCACGGCCGGGGCCATGCACATCATGCCGCGCACGCGAACGTTGAGCATCGTGTCCATTTGATCGATGAGGTGGCGGACCGCCGCAGGCGCGACGCCGAATTTGGATTTCTCGCCCGACACGTTCACCTGCACCAGCGTTTCCACCGGCTCTTCGAGTTTGGTGGCGGCAGCCTGGATTTCCTCCGCCAGCCGCAGCGAATCGACGCTGTGAATCAGACGAGTCAGATCGATGATCTTGCGCACCTTGTTGCGCTGCAGGTGGCCGATCATGTGCCAGCGGACTTTGCTGGGCACTGCCGATGCCTTTGCGACACCCAATTGGCGATGCCGCTGGAGAAACTCATCGATCTGCGCCGCCCTCTGCACGAGATTCTGCATCTGGCTTTCGCCAAGATCAACGTGACCCAGTTCGATCAGTTCCCGCACCTGGTCGATGGAGGCGTACTTGGTGACGGCGACAAGGACGATGTGGTCCGGCGATTGCCCGCCACGGCGTGCGGCGTCGGCGATGCGCTCCTTCACTGCGGCGTAACGCTCACTGAGCGTCTGCGGCTCGCGCCGCTTTCCCCCCGCCGCAGATTGATTCGACTTCTCCCGAGGAACCGTCGCCATGACAAGAGGATAGCACGAGAGCCAAGCGGCGTGGGAATGAAGTTTGTGGCTTGAGAGTCCTAAGCCTTGAGGCGCAAGCGAATGGAGCGGAACATTGCACCCGGCGAAATCAAGGCCCGGGCATCCGTTCGCCGCGCCTTTTCGCACTCCTCAAATAACCGGCTCTCCACATTCCGTGCACAACGGGCTGGCGCCGATGGGGTATCCGCACCACGGGCACAGTTTGCGCCGCCTGCGAACGATGCGTCGAACTTCAATCGGACCGCGGATCGCTGCCCATAGCGCCGCGGCGTAGAAGACCGAATCGACGAGGAAACCCGGCCAGATCAAAGTCAGCGGCAGAACGGTCAACGGCAGCGGTTGGACGATGAATCCGCCCCGTATGACCGGATTGCGAAACGTCCAGTCCGGCGATTGCATCTGGTGCCGCATCGCGAGCATCGGCCAGCCCCAGGCGCGGTCGATGGAAATCGGTTTCGAAGCACTGGACGTGGATTTTTCGCTCCGGAAGGCCGCGCTCCATGCCGGCAGCAGCGACGGACTGATCGAATCCGGCGTCATGACCGTGCGCTCAGGGCCGAAGTCAACTCGCAACCGACCCCCTAGCCGAAACGTTGTCGTTCCCCCCGCTGTGTTGGCGTGAACATCTATGCCCTCTGTTCCGGAGCTGATCACCAGCGAGTCGCCTTCAACGCTCCATTTCGGCCGCGGCCCGCCATCATGATGCGCGCTCCAGAACGGCATGCACGTCACAGCCATTCCGCCCAGGCGGCGGTTAATCGTCAGGAACGAAATCTGCGAATCGCTGATGTATGCCCCGTTGATCGACGTCAGCGCATTGCCCGGCGGGTTGCCCTGCAGTCCTCCCCATAACGCCAGGCTCCATGCCGCGGCGAGATTGACCAGCACGCCCAGCGTCAGGAAAACCACCAGCCATCGCACGCGGCGCTTCATTGGAAACCAATGATAACGGCGAGAGGGACCTCGCTACACTGACGTCATCATGCACGCCCGATCGTCAACGTTGCCGCATCGTGATTTGCCGGTGGTTCTCATCATCCGCGATGGATGGGGGCAGAACCCGCACCCGGAGCAAGACGCCTTCAACGCCATCAAACTCGCGCACACGCCTGTCGATGACCGCCTGATGCGCGAGTGGCCCCATACCCTCGTCATCACCAGCGGCGAGGATGTCGGGTTGCCGCCTGGCACGATGGGCAACAGCGAAGTCGGCCACCAGAACATCGGCGCGGGCCGGATCGTCGATCAGGAACTCATGCGCATCACGCGCGCCATCCGCACCGGCGCATTCTTTGAAAACCGCGCGTTCCGGGCCGCGTTTGAACATGCGATCAAGTCCGGCGGCAAAATGCACCTGCTGGGCCTGCTCAGCAACGGGTTTGTGCACAGCGACATCGAACATCTATTCGCGCTGATCGATCTGGCGAAGCGGTTGAATTTTCCGCCTCGCCGGCTGTTCATTCACGCCATCACCGACGGCCGCGATGTCGGCCCGACGACTGCCCCGATCTTCATCAAATTGTTGGAAGACAAGTTGGCCAGCGTGTATCCGGACCCCGCGAACCGGCCGCGCATCGCCAGCGTGTGCGGGCGCTATTACGCAATGGACCGCGACAACCGCTGGGAGCGCGTGGCCCAGGCGTACGCGATGCTCACCGGCCGGCCGGTGAAGCACCCGCTGCTGCCTGCGGATTTTCACGTCCGCCGCGCGCGCACCGCCATCGATGCGGTGCAGGAGTATTACAAGCACCCTTCCGAGCCCAGCCGCACCGGCGATGAATTCATTTTGCCCACGCAGATCGCGGATGAAAAAACCCAACAGCCCCTCGCGACGATCAACGATGGCGATGCGGTGATTTTCTTCAATTTCCGAGGCGACCGGCCGCGCGAAATCACCAAGGCCTTTGTGCTGAATGAGGAACGCTGGCACAAGGTTCCCAACGCCATTCCCGGCGTCGGCGGGTTCGACCGCGACACGCCGCTGCGCGACATGTTCTTCTGCACGATGAGCGGCTACGAAACCGGACTGCCCGTCAACGCCGTCGCGTTCGACAAGCCGCCGCAGATGCCCAACATCCTTGGCGAGGTCGTGAGCAATGCGGGCCTGACGCAGTTCCGATGCGCCGAGACGGAAAAGTTCCCGCACGTCACGTTCTTCTTCAACGATTACCGCGAGCAGCCGTTCCCCGGCGAGCACCGCGAACTGATTGCCAGCCCCAAGGACGTGACCACCTACGACCAGAAACCGCAGATGAGCGCCCCAGGCGTATGCGATGCGGTGCTGCGCCGACTGGCCGCCGACGACTGCGAGCCGCTGATCATCGTCAACTTCGCGAACGCCGACATGGTGGGCCATACCGGCAACTTGGATGCGACAATCAAGGCGGTGGAGGTCGTGGACAATTGCGTGGGCCGCATCGTCGATGCGACGCTGCGGCGAGGCGGATTGCTGGTCATCACAGCCGACCACGGCAACGCCGAGCAGATGTGGGATCCGGTTCACAATGCGCCCTACACCGCGCACACGGTGTTCGATGTGCCGCTGATCGTGGTTGGCGAGAAGTATCGCGGCTGGTCACTGCGGCCCCCACACGGCGGGCGGCTGGCGGATATCGCCCCCACTGTGCTGACGATGATGGGAATGGCCGTGCCAGCGGAGATGACGGGGCGATCATTGCTTGAGCCGGCGCGCGCGGGCGTGGTCAGCGCATGACGGCCGCAGGCTGACTCACAAGCGTAAGTGAAGATGTGGTGCAGGTTGGCTTTGCAACGCGGATGCGGACAGCCAAACTATTTCAAAATTTGTACAAATTTTGAAATAGTCAGCGCATGCCGCTGCGGTCGTGTGCGTCCGTGACATGTCACGTTGCCGTTGCCGTTGCCGTTGCCGTTGCCGTTGTCGTTGTCGTTGTCGTTGTTGTCGTGCGATTGCGGCAGCGGTTGCCGTTACCGATGCCATTCGTCGCCCTGGCGATCTCTCCCCTATCATTTGCCATTGGAGGTCCGCAACAATGGCCACCACCGTCAACCGCATTCAGGATTGGTCCGCTGCACAGGTCAAGACTGAACTGGAGGCGGGTCGCATCACGTTGATCGATGTGCGCGAGCCGGCCGAGCACGCCGGCGAGCGCATTCCCGGGGCGAAACTGATGCCGCTGTCGAGGTTCGATCCGGCTGCGGCGCCTGTGGGCACGGGGCCGGTCGTGCTGCACTGCCGCAGCGGGGGTCGGTCGACCAAAGCGGCTCAGCAACTGCTCGACGCCGGACATGAAAACGCCATTCAACTCCAAGGCGGACTCGACGCATGGAAGAAAGCGGGCTATCCCACCGAGCGCGATGCCACCGCCCCAATCAGCATCCTGCGGCAGGTGCAGATCACAGCCGGCTCGTTGGGCCTGATCGGTTCACTGCTGGGCTTTTTCGTCTCACCCTGGTGGTTCCTGCTCAGCGGATTCATAGGTGCCGGCCTGTTGTTTGCGGGGCTGACCGACACCTGCGGCATGGCGATGATGCTGGCGAAAATGCCTTGGAACAGGGTCAAAACCTGATCGCTCCGTTTTGGGCTGAAGTTGCACGAGCCAAATTTCGATAGTACAATGTGCATACGCTCGTCATACACTGGTATGACGCGGAGGTTCATTCCATGATCAAGAAACTCACCAAGTGCGGCAACAGTTACGCGATCGTCATCGATCGGGCCGTAATGGACCTGCTCAACATCACGCCGGACACGCCGCTGAACATCACGACTGACGGGCGAGCGCTGCACGTGCTTCCCGAGGGCGAGGAAATCAGTCGCGAAGAACTGCAGCAAGCTGCATCGCGGTTCAAATCAAGATTCGGGCGCATGATGAAGAGGCTTGCTGAGTGACTCAGCGGCCTATTCGATTCCTGAATATCGAGCAGGTCCTTGAGCTGCACGCCGATGCCATTCGCGAGTATGGCGGTGACGCCGGCATTCGCGATCGCGGGTTGCTTGAATCCGCGGTGGCTCAGCCAAAGTCCACCTATGGCGGTGAGTACCTGCACGCGGACATCGCGGAGATGGCGGCGGCGTACGTCTATCACCTGGCGATGAATCATGCCTTTGTCGATGGCAACAAGCGCATCGCCGCCTATGCGGCAGGCGTCTTTCTGGACCTCAACGGCTACTCGCTTGCCTGTGATGAATCCCAATATGAAGAACTCATCCTCGCGGTCGCGCGCGGCGAATGCGCCAAGGCCGGCGTGGCGGACTTCTTCCGCGCGCAGGTTCGGCCGCAAGCCGACAGTTCTCGCTGATTGAACAACAACACACGGTCTCCGCGCCGCGCGAGCCTCACACCTTGGTGTGGCAGGGCGTCTCAGGGCGGGGCAGGGCGAGACACGCAAGACACGCGAGACACGGGCAACTCGCACTCAACGCGCCGCGACGGCCATGCGTCTTATTTACCTTTTTGGGTAAAAAGGAAACTACCGCCGAGTTGGATCGCAGGGTCCACGTGACGCGAGAGCGGTTGCAATGCGCATGTCGCGGCCGCGTCGTTCCCGCACATTCCGAGGCGGGAACCCAGCCGGGACGCACAGGCGCTGAAATACCGTCTCTCGCCGTGCGCAGGAATGGCGAATGAACCTGCGCGGCAGCGATCAGCCGCTTCACTCGATTGAGCTCGCTCTAAC
>CAMPIL010000143.1 GCA_946886375.1 uncultured Phycisphaerales bacterium | reverse complement strand
ATGGCGCGCTGATGTGCGACACCGGCGATCGCACCGGCCGCAGTCCCAACGACAAGTTCCTCGAAGACACCCCCGGTATTCATGACTCCATCGGTTGGAACAAGACCAACCAGCCGATCTCCCCCGCCGATTTCGCCCAACTCGAAAAAATGGCCCGCGCGCATCTGGCCAAAAAACCGGAACTGTTTCGTTTCGATGGCTATGCCGGGGCCGATCCCAACTACCGATTGAAGGTCTCCGTCATTACCGAAGAGGCCTGGCATTCACTTTTCGCCAAGACACTATTCATCAACGCGCCCGCGAGTGAACTGGCCAAGTTCCAACCCGATTGGACCATCATCAACGCGTGCAACCTGCGCTTGGACAATCCCGCTGACTTCGGCGTCAAGGGTCCGGTCGCAATTCTGCAATCCATCGAGCAGAAGAAGGTCATCATCATCGGCACGCGCTACGCCGGCGAGATCAAGAAGAGCATCTTCTACGCGATGAACTACGACCTGCCCGAGATGGGCGTGTTCCCGATGCATTGCTCCGCAAACGTGGACAGGAACGACTCCCGGAATGTCGCGCTGTTTTTCGGATTATCCGGGACGGGCAAAACAACGCTCTCAGCCGATCCCAACCGCCCGCTCATCGGCGATGATGAACACGGCTGGTCCGACAAGGGCGTGTTCAACATTGAAGGCGGCTGCTACGCCAAGTGCATCAAACTCTCACAGGAAGGCGAACCGCAGATCTGGAATGCGATTCGATTCGGCAGCGTGCTGGAAAACGTGGCGCTTGATCCGGTGACGCGTGTGCCGGATTACGATTCGGCGGCCAAGACCGAAAACACCCGCGTGACCTATCCGGTGTCGTTCATTCCCGGCGCAGTGATCCCTTCGGTGGGAGGCCACCCCAAGAACGTGATCTTCCTCACGGCCGACGCCTACGGCGTTGTCCCGCCGGTGAGCAAACTCTCGCGCGAGCAGGCGCAGTATTACTTCATCAACGGCTATACGTCGAAGTTGGCGGGAACTGAAGCGGGCGTGACCGAGCCGACGCCGAACTTCTCGGCGTGCTTCGGCGGGCCGTTCCTCCCCCGGCCGCCCATGGTCTACGCTGAGATGCTCGCCCAGCGAATTGACAAGCACAACTCGGATGTGTGGCTGCTCAATACCGGTTGGACCGGCGGGCCATATGGCACAGGCTCGCGTTTCAAACTGGCGTGGACCCGCGCGTTCGTCACCGCGATCCTTGACGGTTCGCTGCGCGGCAAGAAATTCGAAAACGATCCGATCTTCGGCCTGAACATCCCCATCGAAGTGCATGGCGTGCCCAGCGAAGTCTTGAATCCGCGCAACACGTGGAAGGACAAGGCCGCCTACGACGCCAAGGCCAAGCATCTTGCGAAACTCTTCCGCGAGAACGACGCGAAGTTCGAGATTTCCGACAAGGTGCGCGCGGCCGGGCCGAAGGCGTGAGTCGCGGCGGGCTGCTCGAGAGAATATGCTGGTCAGCCAATGGATTCGGCGCCTGACACGACTGTCTCATTCCAGCTGTCTGAGGCTGAACTGGAGCGATGGGTCACGCATGGTCATGCGCGTTTGGGGGTCGACTTCAAACTGTGGAATCATGTCTTCTCGTGGATCATCGTTTATCCATTGGCGCCGTTCGGGGCATTTGCTATTGAAGGAACGATTTGGCGAGCAGAGGTGGCATTTGGGTACGTAATCATGCTCCTGATGGGCATCACGGTCGTTCTCCGCGTTCAGAGGGTACGTCGTAAAACCTTTGTGAAATGGCATCAATCAACAGATGCACTCCGCTTTCTCCAGCCGACGACTGTCGAGATCTCGGCCGTGCAAATCACGATTTCGACGCCCAGATCTTTTGGGTCATACGCGTGGTCTTTGATTACGCAGATTGAAGAGTCAGATTCTCTGGCGTTCGTTTGGATTGGCGACAATCAGGCCATCGTCATTCCTGCACGTGTTTTTGCTGATGAACGGTCCTTTGATTCCTACATGGAATTGGCCGAAACCTATCGGCGCGCATTTCGAGGCAGCGAATTGCGGTGTCCCAAATGCAGATATGACTTGCGGGTCTCGTCTTCAAGTGGCTGCCCCGAATGCGGCTGGCGGCGAGATTCAGTTTCCTCCGCGTAGATTGGACCGCACCGCAGACGCGAATCGCGCCTGAACGGATCTGCCGGGCGCATGCTGAAACGGCCTCGCCGTGCCGGGCTGCGGGCATCGTGCTATCATGCTCGCGAGCGCGCGTAGCTCAACGGATAGAGCATCGGTCTTCGGAACCGAGGGTTGGGGGTTCGAATCCCTCCGCGCGCGTTTGTTCGTGGCATACCCGGCATCCGCGTCGACGGAGTGCGCACCAAAAACCCCGCACATTGCGGGGTTTGTCGTTCAACAAGTGGGCGATACTGGACTCGAACCAGTGACCTCACGGGTGTGATGCAGCCCAAGCCGACGACCTGCACGCGTAAACCACGATAAACAAGGGGTTTGCAGATTGCAAGCGTTGCGTCTCCATCGCCAGATTTGGCCCGATTCTGGCCGTTTGCGCGGTGTAACACCGCGCTACACCGCGCCAATCACCGCTTCGCTTTGGATGTCGGGCGTCGCGATCGGCGGCACTTCACGATGTTGCCGCTGTCATCGCGGTCTTCGTCAAGGTTCTTCTTCTGCTGCTCCCACAGCCAGGTGTTGAAGCTGTCGAGGTTGATGCGGAGGCGGTGCCCTGTCTGGCGGTTCGTGGTGAACGCGCCACACTGGACTGCCTCCGTGACCAGCCGCTCAGAGTTGCCCACCGTCATGTTGTCCGACACCCCACGGAGTTTGATCGCCGCCTCCTTGTGCCGTATCCAGGCCGGTCGATCCACGCCGGGATGCGGAATCGATTCCAGCGCCAGAAGAGGCGAGAGATCGAGAGAAAAGAGCGCGCTAATTGATGCTGCTTTCCAGTGCTCTGTCAGGACCGCATGGGCTGGTTTCATCGTTGGCCAGATCGCCGGGTCGGGCGAACCACGCAGGGTCAGCACCAGCGGGTTGTCTGCCGCTTTCAGCCGCTTCGCGTCCGCGAGAGACTTGGCGGCATCCGGCCATTGAAGGCCACGCGCCACGAACGCCTCAACGGTGCGTGCCGCGTCGCCGAGGTAGCCAACTGAGACGAGCCGTTCTCGTACATCTTCGACGACCTCGCCCTTCGATCCGATGGCTTGGCGCACCACGCCGGCCAGCCCGATCAGCGAGAATTGCCAGCGGTCAAACTCCGGCGGATCAAGCACGACCAGACCGCATCCGAGGCCACAGCGGTGAATGCAAACGATCCTGCCCTCTTCATACGGATGCGGTTGGAAATCGCGTGCGATCAGGCAATCGTGGTCACACCCCTTGTACTCCAGTTCCGCGGCGTGAGCGATCGGTCGCAGCACGCCCGTCGTGACCAGACGGTCCAGTGTGCCCGTTGGCCACGACCGAACGTCCCTTCGGTGCAACACGTCGCCACCCTTGATTTCGGCGCGATCAAGAACGCTTCGCAGCGTCTCAATCATGGGCAATTCCCCACTTCGTCAAATACCGCTTGGCAATCAGATCATGCGCGTGATCCTTCAGGTTGCATCGGTCAGGATGCGTGACTTCAAACGTCAGACACTTCCCTCTCGCACCACCTTTACCTTTGAACTTCATGCTGATTTGCGCCTGCGACACCTCAAGCGCGGAAAGTGGAAGGCGGGTCGTGTCCAGCACGTCGTCGAGCACGTCGTAGATCAACAGCGGGTCTTCGTCGCGGTGCGGTCTCGCAGAAATCGAAAGGCGGCGATTGCTCCCGCCGGGAAGATCGAAACGCAGCATGCGCAATTCGACCCTCTCGATGTTGTCCACGGGTTCGGTGAGGAACTCGAACGAACGCTCTCGCAAGACGTTCAAGTTATACGGTGGCTTGTCGGTTGCCTCCGGCAGCGAGGGCAAGTTCAAGATCGTCAAGCAGAACGCGGCTGCCATTTCCTCTTTCAACTGCTGGTTGCCCGGCGCGATCATGTCCAGCCTTCCGATGTCCGGCTGGTACCTGAAGATGACCTCTAGTGCTGTGCGGCGCACCTGACGCCCGAACTCGTTCTGGTCGTCGTATCCGGGATCGGTCTTGGGCAAGTCCTCCGGATAGGCGTGGTAGCAGAACCTCACCGGGTCGCGACCTTCCGAGTAGTCGATGTGACAGCGCCTGCCCCGTCCCTGCGACTCGAAGACTCGCTGGACAGCCGCTTGCAGTTTCCCGATCGCAGCATCGTCGTCGGCATGCTCCAGGTTCTTGCCAACAAGCCGTCTCCACCATCGGCTGTCGGCGAACCGGTCCATTTCGATCTGGCCAGCAAGGTCCTCAAATCGGTCGCGGTCTTCGAGCAGGGCCAGCACCGCCCGTTCGTGGCCATTCTTCAGTTCGACGAGTCGTGCAGCCCACGGCAACCGCCAGAACTGGGCGTGGTCTTGAATCAGGACCGATCCATTGTCGCCGGCCATCTCGGTGACCAGCGAGAAGTCCGCATCGATTCGCCGGCGAATCGATGGCGGAAGTTCATCAATGGCCTTCAGGGTTGCGGTGGGGTCGACGGTCCCCTTGGCGTTGAGTTGAAGGCAGTGTTCCAAATGAACGTGTTCGAGGTAGCGTCGGAGAAGTCTGAGATCGATCTCTCGAAAGAAACGCTTCGGTGCATACTGGTTGCCCATGGGCCATGCGACTCCTTATGTTCAAATTCACTCCGTGAGCGCCTTCAGCAGAGCGTCTGTGGTGTCGGAATAGAACTGAATGTCCACCTTCGTGGCCATTTCGTCGGACAGATCGATGAGGTGACGGCGGGTTGATACGGGCATGAGCAATGTGGATGCCCCCTTCTCGACCGCGAGCTCAGCGAGCGCTGTGGGGTTGTAGACCGTCTCAATAGACCCACCGAGATTGAGTGCGCCGACGACGATCAAGCCGCCACGCGTACTCTTTTCCAACAGCCCGCTGCACAACGCGATAAGCACTGGCAGACCTAGAGCGGCACCCGAACGCTCAGCGTCCATCGCTCGCAACTGGATGGAGAACTCATGCTCTCGCGGATCTCTGCCTCCCACGAGATCATTGGCCCGCGTATAGAGGTTTTGCTCTGCATAGCGGGTGCTCTCGCGGAACGCCGGTGGTACCGGACTGTTCAGAATCCGAACCCCGCTTCCGGGACCAACCGTCACCTCCACCCGGTAGAGACCGGGCGCGCTTCCTTGAGCTCCGGGGCTGATACCCCACACCTGCCCGGATGGCAATGGATCGGTGCCAATCGTGTCATCACTCTGAATTTCAGGCGTGGACACGAACTTCTCAACACCTTCAGTACCCATTGTGAAGCTGAAGTGCGTGTTTCGGAACTCGGCCTTGAGACACTTCTTTTGCTGCTCCTTGACGCGGCGACGGCTTTCCAGTGCGAGGCGAACGATCCACTCCAGATCTTCGTCAGATACCGGCATTTCGGGGTCTGGAAACAAGAGCTTGATCAATCCGCTGATCGACTTGTTCACCCCCTCAATGTCGCGGCCACTCAATGCGCCGCCCAGATAGACCCGATGCTGCATCACTGAGACGCGCGAGCCTGCACGGAGTCGTGTCCAACACTCGCTTAGGAAGTCGCTGACGAAGCCGAAGTGATCAGTGAGGTGGTCGTGCGGATTGAGTTTCGGGAAATCCCAACCAGGCGCGTAGGCGTGAATGCGGTCCATGAACGCTGTGTCGTTCCGCATTTCCGGTGGTAGCGGGCTAAGGAGGTGTCCAACGCGCTGCTGCTGTTCAACGTCCACATCGAAGTTGCCAACCATCACGATGCCGCCGTCAGCGCGGATGCTCTCTTTGCCTCGACTGAATTCGCCAGACGCCATGTAGCCCTTCATGATGTTGACGCCGTCCTTCTGATCGAAAGAGATGCCCGACACCTCATCGAAGCACACCACGTCGTAATGGCACACCAGCCCGCGCTGGCCCGAAGCGTTGTTCACGAACATCTTGGCCACAGTCGCCTTGCCGCCCGAAATGAGGTGCGAATATGGCGAGATCTGTTGGAACAAATGGCTTTTGCCCGTTCCGCGTGGCCCAAGTTCCACGAGGTTGAAGTTCCGCTCGACGAACGGCACCATCCGCAGGAGCGTGACCATCTGCGCTCGCGGGGTCAGTTTCTCCGGTTCCAATCCAATGGAGCGAATGAGGAATCGTTTCCACTCTTCGGTGGTGAAAGCCGCCCTTCCCTTGGCAAGCGTGTCCAGCACATCTGACTTTGACAGTTGGATCGGACGCAGGGCATCGATCGAGAAGGGTCGCCCGTTCTTTTCCTGCGCTACGAGTGCGTCGTAACCGACCGTCACCTCCGCATAGAACCCGTCCGTCAGCATCCGCTCGTGCTCGCGCACCAGATTGTCGTCGATCCGGACTTCTTTCAGTGCCAGGCTGGGCAATTCTGCGATGTAGCAATCGTTCTTGGAGTCCAGTCGAGCGCGAACGATATCGATGAGCTTGACCGATCCCTTCTCGCGAGCGTTCGCCTTGAACAGTTCCTCCTCGCCAGTCCGAACGGCGCGGTCTTTCAGTTGCTTCTCGACAATGGCGAGCCCTTCTGCGATCTCCTTCTCATCCACGGTGGCGCAATAGCGTCCGAGGAGGAACTCCACGACGTAGGTCGGCACCGGATACTGACGGGAGTACTTGCGGACCAAGTCCTTGCGGACGAGGTATCCGTCGAATGCCGATGCTGCCAACTTGTCCAGTGCGTCCAATTCCATGCGGTTCACTCCTCACCACCAACGGTGGTTGGCCTCTTTCCAATCACACGGCCCGTCGCGTCCAAGACGACCAGCACTGCAGCCGTGCCAACGAGGTCGTCGTCGTCCACGATCAACCCCGCTTTCCCGTCGGAGGCAAGCGCTTTCGGCGAAGTAGCGATACTTGAGCCGGCGTCGTTTGGCTTTGTCCTTATGTCAACGGTGACGGATGCGTCCACCGGTTCCACGACCACTCGACACCGCAGACCCAACCACTGCACATCCACGAGCGTTGCTGCCCCAGCATTGCCTGCGCTCGCCGGCCCGATCGTCAGATCAGGGATCAAGCATTCCTGAAGGCTCAATCCACCGTGGGCATATTCGTTGCCGGTTGAGAAGCAATGAACTCCCGGCGCTGTAGCGAACGAGCGCGCCGAGTTCCAGTGCCACGCGGCCGTGGGAACTGCGACGTGTGATGCACCCTTGATCGCCGCACAGCGCGCCCACCGACATGCCGTCAGGTAATGCGGCAGATCGGTCTTCGGCAAACCGTCACCTCCCGGAAGTAACAGCCATCCGTGATCGGTGACAACTCGCACGCCACGCCAGCCAGCCTCGATGAGTGACATGACGCGCTCCACCAGAGCCTCGACTTCGCCTTCAACATGCGTCGCGAGTTTGCCTTGCAGGTCGTGGCCCAGCTTGTCGATCTGGCAGGCTTCGGTCCAGCCACGTGCATTGGGACGCCCCGGCGTGCCCGTCTCGTTGCCGGCGATGATTTCATAACCGGCTTCCATCAGCAGTTTGCGGAAGCGATCTGTGGTCAATGGCTGCTGCGTCGCCGCAACATCGGGTGAGAATGTCTCGCTCAGTTGTCCGCCAACAACTTCGGTTGCAACGGGTGATGCTGCCGGCTTCGCCGTCGCGGTCACAGTTGGAAGCGCCGCCCACCGATGGCTTCGACCAACGCGCAGGCCGCGAGCCTCCGCCTTCACCGCAAATCGCTGACCGAGATCGAATCGCAGTCCATCGGCGAACACGATGCACTCGCCCGCGGGCACCGCAATGACCGGCTGAGACCCCTTCGCCGGCAGCGGACGCTTGCCCACCACCTTCTGGAAATGCTCCGCAGCGGCCTCCAACCACGGGAGATAGACGGACCGAATGGCTGTTTGTACGGCACGCATGTCTGCCGCACTCTTCACGCTCGCCATGGCGCTAATCGCGGCATCGTCCGCGAGGTACGCACCATCGGCATACGCTCGCGCCATGTCCTCAGCCGTTTCTCCTCCAAGCCGTGTTGCGGTTTTCTGGGCGAGCGCCGCGAGATGACTCAAAGAGTGCGCCAGCGGGCTGCGACCCAACCTGGCCCACACCCATGTGCGTCGTGTGCCATGCTCTCGCTCCAGCACATCGATCTTCGCGCGAGCATCGGCATGCGGCAGGTCATCGAATCCCAGCAGTGCGTTCCGCAGTTGGCTTTCCGCGTCGTCGTTCTCATCCGGCCACGCATCCTTGACGAACATGAGACCGGCCGGCTTGGATCGCTTGAGCAACTCCGGAATCCCGGTGAACACCATCGGTGCGTCAGCAAAACGTGCCCACACCGCTTCCCATGCTCCTTCGCGCAGGCCGAGAAGCTCGCCGCCAGCTGTTTCGCCGTCCCGGACTGGATCGAATCCGTAGTCTGCCTTGCAGCGCGAGCAGAACGCCGACCACCTAGCCGCATCCCACCGTGCGCGAACACCATCGGGATCACCAAGCCACGTCAGCAAATCGCGAGGTTGGTCATCGATCACCAAGCGATCAAAGTCCTCCGCCTCCAGTCGTTTGTCACGGTGGAGCGACAGCGGTGCTTCCGCCAGCGCCGTCAGAGAGCCGAGCATTGCCGCCCGCGTGGCGGCATCCTTGGCCACATCCAAACCCAGGCCGTCATCGGAAACGAGGAATGCCTCTACGGTCCAATCCTTGCCGTTCTTCTGCGTCCACAC
>CAMPIL010000142.1 GCA_946886375.1 uncultured Phycisphaerales bacterium | reverse complement strand
AGATATCCGAAGCGGTCATCACCGTACCGGCGTACTTTAATGACGCCCAGCGCAGCGCCACCAAGGGCGGCGGCATGTATTGGAACTCCGGTTGGGATCTGGTAGATGCCTGCAAGCAGGCTGATTTCAAGCTCGAGGATGTCAAGGCCGAAGACCTGCCCGAAGCGATGCGCCCTATGACCATCGAGGAACGCAAAGCATACGTGAAAGAGGTGGAATTCAAGCGCGCGCAGATTCAGTCGTTGATCAGCGAGCTGAACGCCAAGCGCCAGCAGTTCGTCGAAGCCGAGATGAAGAAGAGCGCGGCGATGGCCGGCGCGGATTCCTTCGATACAGCGTTGCGTAAGGCGATTCGCGAACAGGCGACCGGAAAGGGCTTCCGCTTTGAGCAACACCCGGTCGCGCAGCCCGCAGTTGCGCTGCCGGCTTCCGATGATGGCTGCTGATTCGCATGTCGCAAACTCAAACGGGTATGCTGATTGAAATGCATGTCCAAGCCTGCGCGAAAGCTCGCGCGGGCTTGCGTGCGTGATGCCGGACGAGCACTGGATATGCCATGAGCGCCGCCACTGTTCTGGTTATTGAAGATGACTCGTCGATTCGGCGCGGATTGGTCGATGCCCTTCGCTACGCTGGATACAAAGTTCTGGAGTGCAGCGACGGCGGCGGCGCGGCGAGGCTGGCGATCGAATCGCCCATCGATCTGCTGCTGCTGGACGTCATTCTTCCCAGGCAGGACGGATTTGCGATCCTGCAACATGTGCGGCAAGCCAAACCGACGCTGCCCGTCATCATGGTGACCGCGCGTGGTTCCGAGCGCGATCGCGTGCACGGCCTGAAGCACGGGGCGGACGACTACGTCATCAAGCCGTTCAGTGCGCTGGAGCTGCTGGCCCGCGTCGAAGCCGTGCTGCGCCGCTCCCCGGCGCGCCCGCTCAGCGTTCGCACATTGCGATTGGACGGTCGGTGCATTCAGCTCAATCGGCGCGAAATCGTGCTGCACAACGGAACGGTGCATGCGATATCCGAACGCGAGACTGCCATACTCGCGTACCTCGCCGCTCACCGAGACCGCACCATCGACCGGCGTGAACTGCTCCAACATGTCTGGGGACTGGATCCCAAGGGCATGGAAACCCGCACCGTCGACATGCACATTGCGCGGCTGCGCGAGAAAATCGGCGACGTCTCATCCGGCGACGGCGACCTGCACGACTCTTCCTTTGTCTTCACCGTTCGAGGAAAGGGATACCAACTCGGCCTAGGCGTGCGCGTTCAATGACCCCGTCCGATTCCACCATCTCGATGAGGAAATCTCGTTCGCGGTGGTGGTTCGTGTACGGTACGGCGACCATGTTGGTGGGCGCCGCGCTGGTCTGGATCTCGATTGTCGTCTTGCAATTGGAAGCCAACGCCCAGCATCAACAATGGCTTCGATTGGCGTTGTGGCGAATGGATGGCTGGCTGGGGCCGCAACTTCGCGAGGAATCCAACCGCGCGTACTTCGAATATCTTTCCTTCTTCCCACACGAACGATCGTACACGCGCATTCTCAACGCCATCGAGCCGGGCGAAGTCTACAGCCCTTCGCCGCTGCTCACATTTCAATCTAACTACTTCCCGCTTCACTTTCAGGTGGATGCTCAGGGTGAAGTCACCAGTCCACAGGTTCCGCAAAGCAATTGGCGCGATCTGGCCGAGGCGGGTTACCTCGGCCCGGACGCGATTGCGTCCAAGCAGCCGCTGTTTGATCGCGTGGCGCACCTGCTTGGCCCGCGCAACCTTGAGGCGTGCGTTGATGCCAGTCGCAGCGCGCTGTCCCAAATGCTGAACCCGGCTCCGCCTTCCCTGGACGAACTTCCCACGCTGCCGCCCGCGCAGACGCTGGAACTTCAAAGCCAGAGCGAATCGCAAAAGGTGATCTCGAAGGCCGATTTGCAGTGGCGCATGAACTCCAACTACAACACATCCACGCCGCAAACCAGTCGGGTGGCCGGACAATTATCCTCCCAAGGCGTTGTCGCGCCCGCGACGGTTGAGATCGGCAACCTGGTGCCGGTGTGGCTTCGCACATCAGAAAATTCGATTGACGATGACAGGGCGCGAGAATTGCTGTTCGTGAGGCAAGTGCAAATCGGGAACCAGACGCTCTTTCAAGGTGTGCTGGCGGATTGGCCGCGGATTCGTGAGGCGATGCTGGCGCTGATTTCCGATCTTTTCCCCGGCGCGGACTTGGTGCCGCTGTCGGCGCCGACCGCTGCCGATGCCGAATCGGGCCGAATGCTGGCTAGCGCGCCGGTACTCTTGGCCGCCGATTGCCCGGTGTTTGCGGGTGGTCCGCTCATCACGGCGTCGCGCACCGCGCTGGCGACCATGTGGCTGGCGTCGTTTGCCACCCTGATCGCCGTCGCCAACACGCTGCGCGCCAGTATTGCGTATGGCGAAAAACGCAGCCGCTTCGCATCAGCCGTCACGCACGAGTTGCGCACACCGCTCACTACCTTTCGACTCTATTCAGAAATGCTGGCCGAGGGAATGGTGCGCGATGAAAGCCAGCGCGCCGTGTATCTGGACGCACTCAAGACCGAATCGGCGCGCTTGGCGAGGCTGGTGGATAATGTGCTCTCGTATGCGCGCCTGGAGCAGGGGCGGGTTTGCTCTTCGCGGCAGCGGATGACGGTTGGCTCGATGCTGGAGCGCACTGTGCCCGACCTGGAACGCCGCGCTTCTTCCTGCGGCATGGTTCTCTGTGTCAAGACCGAGGATCGGGGTCAGTCGATTATGATTGATGCCGACAGCGTTGGCCAGATCCTTTTCAATCTTGTCGACAACGCATGCAAGTATGCCGGTCGCGAAGGTGCGCATGCACGCGTGATCGATCTGGATTGCCGGGTTCGCGGGGGCTGGCTGGACATCATCGTGCGCGATCACGGTACGGGCATTTCGCCAATGCACCGAAAGACTATTTTCAAACCGTTCGAGCGGGGTTCGCACCAGCCGGGCGACCCGATTCCGGGCGTTGGTCTGGGGCTGGCGCTTGCACGCGGCTTGGCGCGTGACTTGGGAGGAGATTTGAGTTTGATCCCGAACGATGCTGTGGGAAATTCGCAAGGCGCGGTGTTCCGCCTCAGCGTGCCCGCCCAGTAGGCGGGTTCGCAGCGGCTTGCCATCGATTCGTGCCGTCACCGTGCGAGATGCGGCGAGAAACACCCGCCCGTCATGCGCCAAGACGCCCGGCACGATCATCATGCCCGGCTCCCGGCGACATCCGCTGTGAAAGTGTTTCTCGCACCGGAATTGAACCCATATTGGCCACCAGGGGTTCACATCGCGCTCTGGTTTTGAACCCCTGCAAAATCGGCGTTCTCGATGTCGAGAGCGCCGATTGTCACCTCTCTATCTCATGAGTAAACGTCCCGTAGGGGATTTGAACCCCTGTTACCGGCGTGAGAGGCCAGTGTCCTGGGCCACTAGACGAACGGGACAAGCAAAACGAGCATAGCCGCAATAGAGGAGTGGTCAACCCGCCCGACTGGCCGCCACGCCTCACGCCCGATTGCACAAGTCACGGCCGTGCAGGTTGGCCTGATCGGGCTCAAGAGGCGTCCAACCGCTATTCACTTTGAACGTGTGCTCGGGGGCGCGGCCCCACGAAAGCACATCGCTCCCGGACATGGAAAGGCACGACGCGCGCCGTGCTTGCAAGCGCGAAAGATCATGGCGATCGCCGCAGCGAGCCACTACACTGGCGGACTCATCGGGACCGAGCAGGGCAAGTCGCCGCAGGCGCGAGAAGAGGAGCGCCACATGATCGAATGGCTCAAAAAACTCCGCCAGCATCTTCTGACCGGCGTGTCCTATGCGATTCCGTTCGTCGCATGCGGCGGCATTCTCATCGCGGCCGCGCTGGCCTTCGCACCGGCCGGGGCAAGCAACGCGCCTGACCCGTCGGGCGTCCCGCTGCTTCAGTTCATGCTGACCGTCGGCGTGGCGTCGTTCAAGTTGCTGTTGCCGATCCTCTCGATGTACATCGCCTACTCGATCGCGGGCAAGCCAGGCCTTGTGGCCGGCGCGGTAGGCGGCTGGCTGTGCAACGATCTCAATGGCCTATTTGCTGGAGCGCACTTGGTGGATGCCAGCCGCGAGGAGATTCCGGTTGGGTTTCTCGGTGCGCTGATCTCGGGCGTGCTGGCTGGATACGTTGTCCACTGGATCAAGTTGCTGCCGACGCACAGGTTCATTAAACCGATCATGCCGATCCTGATTATTCCGATCGTCTCGTCCTTGGCGGTGGCGGCGGTGATGGTGCTGATGATCGGACCGCCGATCGCTGATCTGATGACCTGGCTCAACGCGCAGCTTCGCGAGATGAACACGGGCAACCAGATTCTGCTCAGCGCGGTGCTGGGGGCGATGATCGCGTTCGACATGGGCGGGCCAGTGAACAAGGTGGCGTTCTTCTTCGGCGCGGGCATGATCAAGGAAGGCAACCCGTACATCATGGGCGCGTGCGCCGCCGCCATTTGCACGCCGCCTCTGGGCATGGGCCTGGCGACTTTGCTCGGCCGCAGGCAGTGGACCGATGAGCAGCGAGACTCCGGCTATGCGGCCTTGGGCATGGGAATGATCGGCATTACCGAGGGCGCAATTCCCTTCGCAGCCGCCGATCCGCTGCGCGTCATCCCCTGCATCATGTTGGGGTCAATCGTCGCCAGCAGCATCGCGATGCTTGGCGGCGTCGGCGACCACGCGCCGCATGGCGGGCCGATCGTGCTGCCGGTGGTCGATCAAAAACTGATGTACATCATCGCGATCATCGCTGGTACTGTGACCACTGCCGTTGCAGTGAACCTGCTGAAGAATCTTTCAAGAACACCCGACGCAGAAGGCGAATGACCCCGCCCCGGCCCGGCAAGAGATCGTGGACCATTGATCATGAAGATTGTCGCAGTGACAGCCTGCCCGACTGGCATCGCCCATACTTATATGGCTGCTGAGCAGCTCAGCAAGACGGCCCGGGCGTTGGGGCATGAGATTCGTGTTGAAACCCAGGGCGCGATGGGAATCGAGAACGAACTGTCGGTCCAGCACATCCATGAGGCCGATATCGCCATTTTTGCGATTGACATCGAGGTGGAAAAGCGCGATCGGTTCGACGGCAAGCGTATCGTTCAAGTGACAGTGACCGAAGCGATCAAGAATCCCAAGGGAGTGCTGGCGAAGGCGGGCGCATGACCCAAAGGAAAGTCACGCGACGCGTGAATGATGCGTCAACGAGCATCGCGGACGAACTGCGATTTAATTGCGGGTTCGAGCATGGCATGCACGCCCGGCCGGCGAGTATCTTGGCCGAGGCGGTTGCGCCGTTCCAGGCCCAGGTGCATTTGACGCGGGAAACCTCGGGAAAATCGGCGGATGTGCGCAGCGTGCTTTCGGTCGTGGCCTTGGATGTGACCCACGGCGAGTCGTGCATCATTCGGGCCGTCGGCGACGACGCTGAGCATGCTGTTGCCGCGCTGCGTGCAGTCATTGATCAGGGGCTTGGGGAATCTGCCTCGGGCCAGCCTGGCCTGGTCACGTCTCCGTCAGTTGCGCGCGTTCCGGCGGGCTTGCTCCGACTCGGCGTGAAATGGATTGGTGGCCGCGGCGTCAGCCCCGGTTCTGCTCAGGGGTCGGTTGTGATCGTGCGTCCGTTGGAGGCCGCCGAATCGAGCCCGTTTTCGGGCTCCATTGAAGTCGAGCAGGCCTCGGCGCTTCGGGCCTTTGAGGAGGCCCGGCAGGCGATTCAGGCAAGGTTCGCCGCGACTGGTGCAGGACTTGAACGAGACTTGCTGCGTGCGCATCTGGCCATCGTCGATGATCTTGCGCTGCGAGCCAAAGTAGATCAGGAGATCACGACCGGCGTTTCCGCCGTCGCCGCGGTCCGCAGGGCCGGGCGGCACTTCATCGATACGCTGCTGCAGGCGAACAGCCAGTACATTCGCGACCGCGCCATTGATGTTGAAGACGTGTGCGAGCAGATCGTGGAGCGTCTGGAGGGCGCACAAGGTGCAGGCGCAATCGAGTTGGGCGCACCAGCGGTGATTGTTGCTGATCGCCTCACGCCACGGCAGTTGATGACGTTGAACCGCGCTCACGTTCTCGCCCTGGTGCTCGATCGGGTTGGATTGACCTCGCACACCGTGATTCTGGCTCGAGCATTTGGCATCCCGACAATCGTTGGCGCGACCGGCGCAGCCTTTCAGGGCGGAGAGGAAGTCATCGTTGACGCAGACCATGGTTTTATCATTCAGGAACTCACCGATGAAGTTCGTCGCTATTACGTGATCGAGCAGAGAGCGATGAGCCAGCGTCGAAAACGACTCGAACCATTCGCGCCCATCGCCGCACGCACGCGCGATGGAGTGCGATTGGACATCGGGGCGAACATTTCCCTGGCGACCGAAGTCGGCGGCGCGATCGGCGACGGCGCGGAAGGCATCGGCCTGTTTCGCACCGAAATGCTGTTTCTCGACCGCGCCGGTCCACCCAGCGAGCAGGAGCAGTTCGAGGCCTACGTCCAGGCGATTCAGGCGGCCCAAGGTCGGGCGGTCATCATCCGCACGCTCGATATCGGTGGCGACAAGCCTGTCCCCTACCTGCGGCTGGATCGTGAGGACAATCCATTTCTCGGTCGCCGCGGAATTCGTTTATACGAGCAATTTCCGGATCTTCTCCGGCAGCAACTCCGCGCGATCGCCAGGGCGTCTGCCCAAGGCCCGGTGAAGGTCATGGCGCCAATGGTGTCCAATCCTGCGGAGGCCGCCTGGTTCCGGCAGCAAGTGCGCGAGATCCAGAACGAACTCCGCGCCGAGGGCGCTGCATTCGACGCGGCCATGCCCGTGGGCGTGATGATCGAGGTTCCGGCAGCGGCTCTTGCGATGGATCACCTGGCTGAGCATGCAGACTTCTTCAGCATTGGCACCAACGACTTGTGTCAGTATTTTCTTGCGGCTGACCGTGGCAACCCCGGCGTGGCCGATCTGTGCGATCCGTGCACGCCATCGTTCCTGCGCTTTTTGAAAATAATCGTGGACGCGGCCCGGCGACATCAACGTTGGGTTGGCGTCTGCGGTGAGATGGCGGGCGAACCCGCAAACCTGCCCATCATGGTCGGCCTGGGCCTGGATGAAATCAGCGTGAGCGCGGCACGGCTGTTGGAGTTGAAGGCGGCAATCGCCTCCCTGGAGAGCCGCGCTTGTGTTGACCTGATCGAGCAGATTCACCTGTGCAGCGACGCTCGGGAGGTTCGAATCCTTCTTGAGCAGTTCGGCAGCGCGGATGGCGCAACCGCCATGATCGAGCCCGGCCTCGTTGCTATGGATTGTGACGCCGCTACCAAAGTCGAAGCCATCAAGCATCTGGTGTCGTTGATCGCAGTCGCGGGACGCGCCGCCGATTCACACTCGCGGGAGCACGCGGTGTGGGCTCGAGAGGAGACCTATTCAACCGGTCTTGGCCACGGCTTTGCCATCCCCCACTGCAAAGCGGAGGCCGTGCGAACTGCCACCATCGCCGTGGCCAAATTCGCCCAGCCGATCGATTGGGGCTCCAACGATGGCGATCCGGTCCGCGTGGCGATCATGCTTGCCGTGCCCGCGGTGGGAACCGTGGCCGAAGTGGCGCGGGCCCACATGCAGGTGCTGGCGAAACTCGCGCGCAGCCTCATGCACGAGGAGTTTCGTGAGCGGATCATGCACGCGACGACGGCCGAGACCGTTGTCGCAGCACTCAGTGAGGGGTTGGACCATTGACGACTCTCAGTCTGGGACGATGATACATTCACGCAGGTGGCAAGCTTCCCGGCGCTGAAGGAGGATGATGGATGAAGACCCTGATGACGATGTCGCGATTGATCGCTGGCATGTGCGCAATGTCTGGCCCTGCGGTCGCCAGCGAGAACCCTCCGCAGCCACCGCTGATCGATTTGGCCAAGCAGCCGACACTGTTCGTTGTCGGCTATGCGCACCTTGATACGCAGTGGCGCTGGGGCTATCCGCAGACCATTCGCGAATTCATTCCCGCCACGCTGCACGACAATTTCGCCTTGTTCGAGAAGTATCCAGATTACATCTTCAACTTCAGCGGGTCGCGGCGCTACGAGATGATGAAGGAGTATTACCCGGAGGATTACGAGAAACTCAAGGCTTACATCGCCGCCGGCCGCTGGTTTCCCTGCGGCTCATCGGTGGATGAAAACGACGCCAACGTGCCGTCGGCGGAGTCGCTGGTGCGGCAGGTGTTGTATGGGAACCGGTTCTTCCGCCGCGAGTTCGGCATCGCCAGCGACGAGTACATGCTTCCGGATTGCTTTGGATTCCCCGCCGCGCTGCCAAGCGTGCTGGCTCATTGCGGCATCAAGGGGTTCTCAACTCAGAAGTTGACGTGGGGCTCGGCTGTGGGCGTGCCTTTCAAGGTCGGCGTGTGGCAGGGGCCGGACGGGCGCAGCGTGATCGCAGCGCTTGATCCAGGCGCATACGTCGGAGAGGTTCGCGATGACCTCAGCGCCAGCGAGAGTTGGCTCACGCGCGTGCAGAACAACGGCGCACTCAGCGGGGTGTTCGCCGATTACCACTACTACGGCACCGGCGACACCGGCGGCGCCCCCAGCGAGAAATCGGTCGCGATGGTTCAGCAGAGCGTCAACGGCACCGGGCCAATGAAGATCATCTCGTCCCAGGCCGACTGGTTGTTCAAAGCCATCACGCCCGAAATGCAGACCCGGCTGCCGCACTACA
>CAMPIL010000141.1 GCA_946886375.1 uncultured Phycisphaerales bacterium | reverse complement strand
GCTCTCGCGGTCACCATAATCGCGCCAAACGACTGGGTTGTTCCAGTATCCGGCTTTGGTCAGAATCGCCACGACATCCTGCTCGGTTTCGGCATGCAAGAGGTCCAATGCAAAAACCTTGACTTGTTGGTTGCTCCCTGGGGAGTTCATCCGCGTTCCTCCAAATGCCCCCAAAAGCGGTTGATATCCTGCTCAGTAAACGGATCATTCAAGATCACGTAACCATCTTTGCCTTTTCGCCACACCACACCAATCTGGCGAAGCCATGCAAGGGCGAGGTATGCCTGATACGATGGAAACTCTGCACCGTCTTCGTTTGCTACAGGAAGCAGATCCTCCATTGTAAAACCGATTCCACCACGGCCTACTTTTGCCACCTTCATAGCAAACGCTAAAACAGCCTCTTTGGGTGCCCGATGCTCGTATGGTTTGCGATCTGACTTTGACCACCCAACCTTCACGAGCGTTGTACCCTGTCGCTCGAATCGGGGATAGGTGTCTTTCTTTTTCGCGATGGCTGTACGCTTGGTCGACGGAGACGAAGGCGTTTCGGTGTCAGCCTCGAATTGGTCCAAGCGAGCATTGGGAAATCCGTTTGGAGTGCCGTGACTCTGTGACCTTCTGTCCGTTGGCACTCGTTTCGAAATAGATGCGAGAGCATCCGCAACTGCCGCTACTTCTGCTACATCCTGATAGCGCTGTTCATCCAAAGCCCGCTTAATCAGGGCGCGCACGCGAGATTCCGCGTCGGTCACCACTGAAATTGCCGCGTTCATGTCACTCACTGGGAACACAGCTTATTGGCACTTACATGTAATGTCAAACACGAATTACTTGTAAGAGCAGGAAATACTGGTAAGTCCGTACAAAAACCTTACGGGGAAAAACCCGGCCACAGGCCGCGGGACATGGGAAGTTCTCTGTGAATTCCCCGATCTCAATCACGCAGGACTCGGCAGCATTCCCGACCCTGGCTCTTCTTCCGGCCCGCGCAGGGGTTTCGGGGCTGGGGCGACCGTCTTGTCCTTGCCGGATTGGGCTGCGGCTTCGAGCAGTTCGCTGACCGTGGGTTTGCCCAGACGTTCGCCGCGCATCAGGCGCTTGATGTCGTCGGATTGCAGCGTTTCGTATTTCAGCAGAGCCTCTGCGATCGCGACGACCTTGTCCCAGTTCTGATCGAGCAGGCGTTGCGCCTCCGCGTATGCCGCATCGATGAGCGTCTTGACCTCTTCATCGATGATGCGGGCGGTATCAGGCGAATAGTCCTTGTCGGGGATGAAGGTCTCGCGCGTGTCTGTGCCTGAATATTTCACGAAGCCAAGACGATCGGACATGCCCCATTCGAGGATCATGTGCCGGGCGTACTGCGTGACCATTTCAATGTCCATCGCCGCGCCTGAGGAGACGTCCGCGGTTTTGCGTTGCTCTGCGATTCGGCCGCCACACAGCACTCTCATCGTGGCGAGCAGATATTTCTTGCCGTAGCCGTAGCGATCTTTTTCGGGCAGGCTGAAGGTGGCGCCGCCCATGTTGCCGCGGGGGATGATGGTGACCTTGTGAATGGGGTCAGCATCTTCGAGCGAGGCTTGAACGACGGTGTGGCCTGCCTCGTGATAGGCGGTGGCGATGCGTTCTTTTTCTTCGATCTTGCGCGATTTGCGTGCGCGGCCGAAGCGGATTTTGTCGCGTGCTTCCTCGAGGTCGAACTGCTCGACGAAATCTTTTGCGGCCATGGTGGCGAGGATGGCGGCCTCGTTGATGAGGGCGGCGAGATCAGCGCCGGAGAACATGGGCGTGCCTCGGGCGACTCGTTCGAGATCGACATCGGGCGCGAGTTTGACCTTGCGTGCGTGGACTTCGAGGATTTGCCGCCGGCCGACGATATCGGGGAGGGGGACGACGACCTGGCGGTCGAATCGGCCCGGGCGCGTGAGGGCGGGGTCAAGGACATCTGCGCGATTAGTGGCGGCGATGACGATGACCTGGTCGTTGGCCTCGAAGCCGTCCATTTCAACCAGGATGGCGTTGAGGGTCTGCTCGCGTTCATCATGCCCGCCGGTGGTGAACCCGCCGCCGCGACGCCGGCCGACGGCGTCGATTTCATCCAGGAAAATGATGCACGGCGAATTTTCCTTCGCCTGGCGGAACAGGTCTCTTACACGACTTGCCCCAACGCCAACGAACATTTCGACAAAGTCAGAACCGCTGATGGAGAAGAACGGCACATCAGCCTCGCCGGCGATTGCCTTGGCGAGGAGCGTCTTGCCGCAGCCGGGAGATCCTACCAACAGAACGCCGCGCGGAATTCTTCCACCCAGTCGCTGGAATTTTTTCGGATTCTTCAGGAACTCGACGAGTTCGGTGACTTCTTCTTTCGCTTCATCAACGCCAGCCACGTCATTGAAGGTGACGTTGACCATGTCCTTGGAAGAAATGCGGTGCTTGGATTTGCCGAAACTGCCAAGCATCCCGCCGGGCCCCGCGCCTGCTGTGCGCATGGATCGCGCGATGAAGAACCAGATCAATCCGATGACGAGAATGAACGGCGCGAGCGTGACGAGCAACTGCATCCAGATGCTCGTGCCGGTGTTGGCCCTGTGGTCAACGCCCAATTCCTTGAGTTGGTTGAGATACCACTCGCGGTTGGTGCTGTCGATCTTGAACGAGATGATGGTGCCTTCCTTGCTGGGCGGCACGCCGTTTTCGCCGGGCTTGACCACAGCAAGCAGGCGGTTGTCTTCGACAATCACCAAGTTCTTTTCGATCTTGCCCGCCGTGGGATCAATCCAAGCGGTGAAATCGTTCCAACTCTCAATCTCCTTGCCGGGTTTGGAACCGTTCAGCACAACAAACAGCATGATCAGCAACGCCAATATGACGACCCAGCTCATCAGGCTGCGGCTGAACTTGACCGGCGGCGGGGCCTGCGGGCCTTTGTCGGCCTTGCCTTCGCTGCCCGGCGATTCCTCAGGAGCATCGCTCTTCGGCGGTTTTCGGAAGTTTTTCGTGTTCTGTGTCATTTCCAGCGGGCACCAAGCCCTACATTCGATCAATTACCAACGGTCAGACTTGCGTCATATATTAGGATTCGCACCAATCGGGCGGTGGCGTCATGCGGAAACCAGCCGCAAACGAAGCGAACTCACCAATCCGCCCGCATTTCAGCCACGATGTCCTGGGCCAGCCGCTGCACCGCGGCAAACTGGCCGATTTCGATGGGTTCGCCGGTGGGACGGGAGGGAACAAAAAGCCCGTGACCAGAAAACGATCTGCGCTCCACAAGAACCTTGCCGTTCCGCAGGTCTTTCCATGTGAAGTCGATCGTCACGCTGACAACCTCCTCTTCAGTCAAACCCGTCAAAGGAGATTTGGACAGCTGATTCAATTCAATTGCCCATATCTGCCCGAGGATGATCGTATCCGCGCTGCTTTCCGAAGTCACCTTGTAGGGCGTTCTTGCTTCAATCTCCTTGATGAGAGCGTCGGTCAGTTCGAATTCCACGTCTCGAACGAAGGATTTGCTCGTGAAAATCGGAACCGCAACGCTGCGGATTTGGGTCGGATAAACAGAGTTCGCGGAATAGCCCGCTGTGGGGTCACTTGAGCAACTCAGCAATCCCACGGAAAGAACCAGCAAGACCATCCAACTGATGCAACGCCTCATTTGGAAGTCTCCTCGGCCGGTGGCTGTGGGTTATCTGCCGCTGGGGGCTGTTCCTGCACTCCCAAGACTCCCGCACGCAGCGCAGCGTAATCCGGGGCCCGATCCAGCACGTGCTGAGGCAGGTGCGGCAGAATCTCCGGCACCAGCCGCAGTGCATCGGCACTTGCCACGCTGCGTTGATAGCGTTTCACCAGCCTGCGAATGGTCAGTTCCGCGGCGATCGGGTTGTTCACGCGCCAATACCAGCGTGCCGTCTCAAGCATCTTCATCGCGTCGGATTCATCGATGCGCGTGATCAGTCCGCTGGCGCCGATCTGTTCAGCCTCAAGCGGTTGAAACGTCTTCAGCGATCGCAAGCGCGATCGGGCCTCGTAGAGGCCGACAGGGTCGAATTCCGGACCCTTGAACGACGCGAGGTGAGAGTAAACCAGGCGCCGCCGCGCTTTTGGCAGTTGCTCTGAGCGCGGGTAATTTTCGATGAACAGCGAGTACGCGTCGACCGCCAGCGACATTTTGCGGCGGTCGAAGTAGAAGTCCGCCAAACACATTCCCGCATCCTCGGCAAGCCGGCTGCCCGGCATGCGCTCTTGAACGCGGATGAACAATTCCTCGGCCTCGCTCTCAGCGTTGATGACGCGAAACATCCAGAGTTTGCGCAGCTTCCCGCCAGCGTACATTTTGGCAATATCCAGTTCTCGCTCCAAGGCGGTGACGAAGATTTCGCTGCCCGGGAAGACCCGGGCGATGTACTCGTAATCAAAGAGCGCGTTGTACTCGTCATTGTTGCCCAGCCGCGCATCGGCCCGGATCAAATACGCCTCCGCCAGTTGGGGGTGCCGTTCGAACCGTTCAATCCATTGCGAGGCAAGTTGCTCAGCCCGAACAAAGTCACCGGCGGCCAGCGCCTTTCGGGCTTCCAGCAGTTGTCCTTCGGGTGTGGCTGGATCGATGTGCGACGTCTGCTTCCAGGAATCCTCATCACTCAACGTGAATTCCTGCTGTGCCGGGGCCGTTCCAGCACACGCGCCGGCCACCACGACGCTCAACGCCAGCCTCTGTAGCCTCAGGTGAATCATGCACCAATAGTACTGGGGGTTGCCGGGATGCTCAATCTAGGGGATGGTGGAGCATCCCGACTTGCCACTGCGATCTTTCGGAGTCCAGGCGCGTGCGAATCCTCGTTCTGTTCAATCCGATTTCCGGCGGCGGACGTGCCGAACGCGCCGCGTCAGAAATCAGCCGCGAACTTCGCGCCGCATGTCACGAGGTGACCACCGCCACGACGCAGCCCAAGCCGGCGTCGGAATGGCTCGACCCGCAGTTGGCCGGCGTCGAGTTGCTGGTGGTTGCCGGGGGCGATGGCGCGATGCGCCTGGCCAGCGCGGCAGCGGTGCGCACCGGCACGCCCGTCTATCACCTCCCGCTTGGAACCGAAAACCTCTTTGCCCGCGAATTCGGCATGGACCGGCGTGTCTCAACGCTCCTGAACGCGATCGCCACACACGACATTCGCACCGTGGACGTGGCGCTGGCTAACGGTGAGCAATTCCTGCTGATGGCCTCTGTCGGGCTCGACGCCGAGGTCGTGCACGACCTGGCTTCCTGCCGCGGTGCATCCATCTCGCATTCCTCCTATCTGGCTCCGATCTGGCGGCAACTCAGAGTGTGGCGGCCATGTTGCCTGGAGATCACGGTTGAGGGAAGGCGACTCGACCACGGCGGTGCGGGGTGTGTCGTCGTAGTGAACTGCCGGCAGTACGGCTGGCGATTGAACCCTGCATCCAGCGCTTCGATGTTCGATCAACTTCTGGACGTGGTGTATTTTCCTGCTCGATCTCGAATGCAGTTGTTGCACTGGGCAGCGCGTTGCAGATTCAATCGCCACGTGGGCACGAAGGGGTTGGCTTATGAACGTGGCAGGCACGTGCAAGTGCGAAGCCAGGCGTTCTGCCGATACCAACTTGACGGCGACCCGGCAGGCCCGGCGAAGTGTTCGACCCCAACGATGCCCTTGGGTCTGGACATTCGCCTCGTGCCCTCGGCATTGCGAGTGCTGGTCCCAGCGGCGGCAGAAAAATGATGGACTTTCTTCACCGTTGAAAGGGCGAGGGCTCAAGTCCGCCCCATAACGCACCGATGACCATGGAATACGGTCACGCTGCGAGCACGGTGCTGCGCTGACCGCTTCCACTGTGCTCGACAAACCTGCCGGATGCCGCTCCATGGCTGAAGAAACCTCCAACTCAACAGCACCCAAGTCGAAATCGAAGAAAACGCTGATGCTGGTGGGGGGAATCCTCGCCATTGAAGCGGTGGTGATCATCGGCGTGATGAAATTCCTGGGCGGGCACCCCGCAACGGTCAGTGCCGTGGAAGTTCCCGCGCACGGCGCCGAATCCGATGACGACAAGTTGGTTGAGACGCGCGTGCTTGAGGCGAAGATGCCCAACAACAAGTCGGGCGTCACCTACATCTACGCAACGGAAATCTACGTGCAGGTGAAGCAGCGGAATCTTGAGAAGGTCAAGGGCGAGATCGAGCAATTCCAGAATGAGATCAAGGCGGACATCACCGCCATTTGGCGCATCGCCGAGCCGCAGCACTTTCAGGAACCCAAACTGGAGTCGCTGACGCGCAAAGTTTACGCGTTGCTTGATGAACGATTCGGCATGGACAAGTCGCACAAGGAGCCGATCGTCTCCAAGGTCGTGATCGTGATGAGCACAGGTTTCCGCATCGACAGTTGAACCGGCATCGATTGCGCTGGACTGTTCATCCTGATCGCCAGTTTCTGCCGATAACCCAGACAGTGCTGTTTCGTGACTGACTGGAGCAAGATGGCTGGCGATTCGACCCAACCCGACAAGTCTGCTGATGCAGGCGCCGCGGCACAGAAAGCCTCCCTGGAGCAGATGGCGGTTGATGCCATTGAGGACGCTTCGCAGGCGGCCAACACGATCTCGCAGGAAGCAGGCGAATTGGCCGGGTCTCAGCCGGTTCACCTGCCGGACTTTGGCGACAAAGGCCCCAGCGCCGCGGACGCGGTGGGGCTGGGCTTGCTCGATGATGTCACGCTCCGGGTCAAGATCGAATTGGGTCGCACTCAGATCTATATAGAGGATGTCTTGCGGCTGAACGCCAACTCCGTCGTGGAACTGGACAAGGCCGCAGGCGATCCGGTAGACATTTATGTGAACGAAAGGCACGTGGCACGCGGCGAAGTTCTGGTGCTGAACGAGAACTTTTGCGTGCGAATCAGCGAGATCATTCAGCCCGTTGTGGAATGAAAAGCCCCGCCGATCTTTCGAGATCGGCCCGCCGAAGGATTCGGCGGTCTTTGCCAAGGATTGGCGACATGTCAGAGAAGTTCCCTGCGCGACAGCGATTAACGTGGTGTGTGGTGGTGTGCGGGGCATGCGCCAGCGCAGCAGCCCAGAACACTGTTGAGGCGAACGGTCCGGTCGCGCTGAGCGACCCGCCCGCGTCGATCCTGTTTCAACTTCCGTTGGATGCGCTGCTCGAAACACCGGCTTCGCCGGACTCGCCGGTGGAGGTGAATGCGGAGCCGCCGGTGGTCGAAGTGCCTGCTCCGGCCAAGATCGACGCCGCTCCAACACCGGCTGAAACTACACCATTCATTCAGCCGGCCTCGGAGAAAAAGCAACTTGGCCCGGCGGCGAACCCGTCGGCCGGCGCACCGGGTGCCGCTGACTCCGCATCCGATTCAAACAATCTGCTGCGACGGCTTGATCCGAGATCAAACGAGATCACCAAGGTGATCGGCGCGCTGGCAGTGGTGGTGGGGCTGATTCTGTTGCTGCGCACCGTCTTGCGCCGCGCGGGGGGCACGTTGGGAGTCGGTGGCCGGCCCTCAGGCGTGCTGGAAATCCTTGCGCGCTATCCGATCGGTCGCGGGCAGCAGTTCATGCTTTTGAAACTCGCGCGGCGGATCGTGCTGGTGCATCAGAACGGCGCGACCATGACGACCCTGACCGAAATGACCGAACCAGAGGAAGTGGCCGCGCTGCTCTCGCGAATGGAGGCCGGCTCAAATGAGCGCGACGCGACACGGTTTCGCAGAACCTTTTCCGAGTTCATGACCGAGCACGATGAATCGCTGGCCAAGCCCAATCATCGAGGAATGGAGATTGAGCCTGCTTCCAGCGAAACTGAATTCGTGGATTTGACTCGCAGCAAATCGCGATTGTTCGGCGGCCTGTTGAGCCGGGGGAAGCCGCGATGAAACGGGCGATCATGCCACGATTGATTACTGCATCGGTTTTGTGCGCCGGCTTGATGATGAGTTCACCGGCCGCCGCCCAAGCGGCTCAGCCGTCGCCCGTTGGCGACATCAACCCGATCCAGATGCTTGAAAGCGCCGGCAGCGCGGTGCCCGGCATGCAAGGGGGTTTGAGCTCGGAACTCAACATCCTGCTGCTGCTCACGGTGCTCAGTCTCGCGCCGGCGCTGTTGATTCTGTGCACATGCTTCACGCGAATGGTCATTGTGCTTGGGATTCTGCGCCAAGCGCTGGGCACGCAGGGGCTGCCTCCCAGTCAGGTCATCGTCGGGCTCAGCCTGTTCATCACGATGGTGGTGATGGCACCGACGGTTGAGCAGATGTATCAGCGCGGCCTCGGACCGTATATGCGCGGCGAGCAAAAGGATTACAAGGTTGCGTGGGAAGAGACCAAGCAGCCGCTGCGCGATTTCATGTTCGCGCAAATCGAGGCGAGCGGCAACTGGTCCGGCGTGTACATGATGCTGAACTATCGCGGCATCGACACCTCCGAGCCGCAGAACCTCACGCGCGCTGACGTCGACATGCTTTCGCTGGTCCCGGCGTACATCCTCAGCGAACTCAAAGTCGCGTTCCTGATCGGCTTCAGAATCTACTTGCCGTTTCTGGTCATCGACATGGTGATCTCCAGCATGCTGATTTCAATGGGCATGCTGATGCTGCCGCCGGTGCTGATTTCGCTGCCGTTCAAGTTGCTGCTGTTCGTGTTGGTGGACGGCTGGCAACTGGTGGTCGGCTCGCTGATGACCAGCGTCATTCAACCTGAAACATTGATGCAGGCTGCGGCTGCCACGGGCGCTGGACCGTGAGGGGAGTGTGAGGT